>SYCM01000032.1 GCA_005786915.1 Bacteroidota bacterium
AACCGCGCTGAACCTCTGCATCGAGGCCGACAAGCAAGGCCTTTGGGAGCAGTACGGGGTGCGCATTATCGGCGTCGACATCGAGGCGATCCACATCACCGAGGACCGCGACAAGTTCAAGAACTTGCTCGACCAGATTGAGATTCCGTATGCGCCCGCCAAAATCGCGACCAGCTACCTCAAGGGTAAGGAGATTGCGCAGGAGTTTGGCTACCCCTTATGCGTTCGCGCTTCATTCACTCTGGGCGGAAGCGGAGCCAGCTTCGTTTGGACCAAAGAAGAGTTCGATAGTGCACTTCAGCGCGGTTTGGAGGCCAGCCCCATTCACGAGGTCATCATCGACAAGGCCCTGGTAGGCTGGAAGGAGTTTGAACTCGAGCTTCTGCGCGACGCCAACGACAACGTCATCATCATTTGTTCGATTGAGAACATGGACCCGATGGGTATCCACACGGGTGACTCGATCACGGTGGCTCCGGCAATGACGCTGTCAGACACCACCTACCAGCGCATGCGTGACATGGCCATCAAGATGATGCGCTCGATCGGCAACTTTGCCGGAGGCTGCAACGTGCAGTTTGCAGTGAGCCCCGACGAGAAGGAAGACATCGTGGCGATTGAAATCAATCCGCGCGTGTCGCGTTCGTCGGCCCTAGCCTCGAAGGCAACCGGATATCCGATCGCCAAGATCGCAGCCAAGTTGGCCATTGGCTACACGCTGGACGAGTTAAACAACCAAATTACCAAGACGACGACGGCCTATTTTGAGCCGACGCTGGACTACGTGATTGTGAAGATTCCGCGCTGGAACTTTGACAAGTTTGAAGGCGCAGACCGCCGCCTCGGACTGCAAATGAAGTCCGTAGGCGAGGTAATGGGTATTGGCCGAAGCTTTCAAGAGGCGCTCCATAAGGCGGCCCAGTCGCTCGAAATTCGAAGGAATGGGCTAGGAGCTGACGGCAAGGGCCTAACCGATCAAAAGGTGATTCTACATAAGCTCGAGCACGCCAGCTGGGACCGCGTGTTTGTTCTCTACGATGCCATGCAGATGGGGATTCCGCTTCGTAAAATTCACGACATCACCAAAATCGACATGTGGTTCTTGCGCGAAATCGAAGACCTCATGCGAACGCAGCGTCGCCTCGAAGAGCACCAGCTTGGCACACTGCCCAGCGATTTGCTGCTCGAGGCCAAGATGAAGGGATTCGCCGACCGCCAAATTGCCCACATGGTGCGCTGCTTCGAGAGCGAGGTGCACGATCTGCGGGTGAAGCTCGGCATCGAGCGAGTTTGGAAGCTCGTGGACACCTGTGCGGCGGAGTTCCCCGCACAGACTCCGTACTACTATTCGACGTTTGAGCGCGGTTCGGGCAAGCCCGGAGCGCTGAGCGCCCGCAACGATAGCCCGTCGAGCGACCGCAAAAAGATCATCGTTCTCGGTAGCGGTCCCAACCGCATCGGCCAGGGAATTGAGTTTGACTACAGCTGCGTGCACGGGGTGCTGGCGGCCAAAGAAGAGGGCTTCGAGACCATTATGATCAACTGCAACCCCGAAACGGTCTCGACGGACTTTGATACTGCCGACAAGCTCTACTTCGAGCCCGTATTCTGGGAGCACATCTACGACATCATTCGCCACGAGAAGCCCGTGGGCGTCATCGTGCAGCTCGGCGGCCAGACGGCCCTCAAGTTGGCCGAAAAGCTCGACCGTTTCGGAATTCCGATCGTCGGAACCAGCTACCAGTCGCTCGACCTCGCCGAGGACCGAGGACGCTTCTCGACCCTGCTTCACGAGCACGGAATTCCATACCCGCGATTCGACGTGATTACCCGCCCGGACGAGGCAATCGCTGTGGCTGAAAAGCTCGGATATCCCATCTTGGTGCGTCCCTCCTATGTTTTGGGTGGCCAGGGAATGAAGATCGTGATCAACCACGACGAGCTCGAGACCCACGTGGTGGAACTGTTCAAGGACTTCCCGGGCAACCGCGTACTGCTCGACCACTACCTCGACGGCGCCATTGAGGCGGAGGCCGACGCCATCTGCGACGGCGAGAACGTGTACATCATCGGAATCATGGAGCACATTGAGCCCTGCGGCGTGCATTCGGGCGACTCCAACGCCACGCTGCCGCCGTTCAACCTCGGCGAGCTGGTAATGCAGCAAATCGTCGACCATACGCACACCATTGCACGTGCACTCGGCACAGTTGGGCTCATCAACATCCAGTTTGCGATTAAGGACGACACCGTGTTCATCATCGAGGCGAATCCGCGGGCGTCGCGCACGGTGCCGTTCATTTGCAAGGCCTATCAAGAGCCCTACGTGAACGCGGCCACCAAGGTGATGCTCCGGACTAAGAAGGTCACCGACTTCATATTCAACCCCAAAAAGGGCGGATGGGCGATTAAGGTTCCGGTCTTCAGCTTCCACAAGTTCCCCGACGTAAACAAGACGCTGGGGCCGCAAATGAAGTCGACCGGCGAAGCAATTTACTTTATCGAGTCGCTGCGCGATCCATTGTTCCGCAAGCTGTACAGCGAGCGCAACTACTACTTGTCGAAGTAAGCGGCCAGTTCCTGAGCGATGCCGAGCCGCGTGTAGCGGTGCCGGGCCTCGAGGCTGGCTCCCTGGGCGGGACATTGGGCGAGGGCGGCGGCGGCTTCTTGCGCGTCTTCATAAAGCCCGCCCGCTTCAGCCTGGCGTAGAATGCGGTCGGCATCTCCGTCTACGGGGCCAAATCCCCAAATCGGGCGGCCGCTGCCGAGGTATTCGAAGAGTTTTCCCGTAAGGATTCCGCGGTTGTTGGGCAGCTCGGGAATCAGCAGCAGTAGGGCGTCAGCGCCCTGAAGTAAGGCCACGCTTTCGGCGTGCGGTACGTAGCCTTTAAATTCCACGCGGAGGGGCAGCTCGCGGGCTAAGGACTCGAGCGCATCCTGGGCCTCACGGGCCGGTCGTCCCGCAAAAATGAGCCGCAGTTCGCCATGCGCGCCGCAATAGGTGCGCAAAGCCGAATACAGCGCTTCAAGCGGGTAGTCGAGGGTCAGGGTACCCGTGTATACCAGGCTTCGCACGGCGTTCTGCGGTACCGGGGCCTGTTCGTCAAAGTCTGCCGGATCGTAGCCGTTGGGCACGACCAGAAATTTGGCAGAGTCGCCGCCAATCTTACTTGCCAGCAGACGCTTGAGGTCATCAGAAACGCAGAGCACCCGCTCGGCGCGCTGCAAAACCTTGCGCTCGAGGGCGGCATCGCGGCGGCGGGCCCAAGCCGACGGGTAAAACATGCGGTAGTAGTAAATGTCGGTCCAGGGGTCGCGAAAGTCGGCCCACCAGCGCAGCCCGTGCTGCTGCAGTTCCAGCCCAATCAGGTGGGTGGAGTGGGGCGGACCGCTCGTCACCACCAAATCAAAAGGCGCTCGGGCATGCTGCCGCAGGGCTTCGTCGACCGCGTATCGGTTCCATCCGCGCCGGGGGTCCGGCAAAAAAAAGTTGCCGCGCACCCAGCGCGAAAGGCGCTGGATGGGGCCCGGCGCACCGGCCTGGTTGGCAAAGCCACTGAACGGAACCTCCTTGCGGCGGGTGAGCTTTTGGTAGGCGCCGAACCAATCGCGCGCTCGGGTTGTGTGCACGCGAATACCCTGGGTTTCGGCCAACAGGCTCTCGTCGCGCAGCGGATAGGTTGCATAGGCCTGGTCGACGGTGAGTACCTCGACGTCGTGGCCCAGCTGCTTGAGGGCTTGGGCCGTTTTGAGCCAACGCTGCACGCCCGGTCCGCCGGCCGGGGGCCAGTAGTAGGTCGCGACGAGGATGCGTTTAGGCACTGCGGCGGCGCTTGAACTCGATCCAAAGGGCGAATCCGAGCGAGGCGAGCAGCAGCAGTGAAAAAGCGCCGTCGATCGAGCTTCCCGTCGTGTAGGTTTCGGGCTCAAAACGGAACACGACCTCTTTGGTGCCCGCCGGGATTACCGCCGCACGGAGCACGTAGTTGACGCGGGCCACGGGAACCTCCACGCCGTCGGCCGTGGCCACCCAGCGCTGCCCCGGGACTTCATAGAAAATCTCCGAAAACACCGCCGCAGAGTTGGACGTCAGTCCCTCGACCGCATAGGTCATGACCTTGGGGTCGTACTTAGTCAGGGTGATGCGCGCCGTCGAATCGGGCGCTTGGGAGTTCAGCAGGCGCTCGGCATGCACGCCCTGCTCCACGATGGCGGTCTGCATCGGGTCGAAATTGCTCAGCGCGGCCATGGCCTCGTCGGCGTTGGCCACTTGGCGAACCTCGGCCGGGAACCAGGCATTGCCGCAGGCGCTCATGTTGGGCTGCGCCTGCAGGATTCCGGTTTGGGGATCCTGCGTGATGACCCACTTGGTGTTGAGCATGCTGTAGGCCGCAATGTTGCCCTGCGAAAGCTGGCGCTCGATCAGGTCTTGGTAGCGCGCGAGCTTAGCGCCGTGGTAGCCCCCCACGCTCTTGTGGAAGTAGGATGTGTAGCTGTCGCTGGTGAGTCCCGAAGTCGTGTTGTAGACGCGGTAGTGCAGGTCGGTGTCTTTGAGGATGAATTCGTCTGCCGGGGTCGGAGTGAAGGCCGACTTGAATTCGCGCTCGGTTTGGAATTCGTCGCTTCCGAGCTGGTCGCGGTCAAAGCCCCACTGGTCAACCGCCACGAGGGCAATGAGGGCGCCGGCAAAAACGGCGGGCTTAAGGCGGCCTTTGAGCTGAAGCCATAGCACTCCGGCGGCCAAGGCCACGAGAATGAGGCTGCGCCAAGCCGAGCTGCGCATGAGGCTGGCGCGGTCGGTTTCCAAAAGCGAGAGGTCGAAGCCCTGCTGGGCGAGGTTGGCGTCGTTCAGCCCCTCAAGCGAGAAGAGCGCCGGCCCGAGGAGGGCGACCAACGCGGCTATTCCGCCCGAAATACCGGCGGCCAGGTACAGCGAGCGCTGCTTTTGGGCGGTATCGCCTTCGCCCGTGAGCCACTGCTGAAGTCCGACAAAGGCGAGGTAAGGAACCGCCAAAAAGCTCACGACCAGGGCCATCGAGGGCACCCGGAACTTGTTGTACAGCGGCAGGTGGTCAAACAAAAAGCGGTTGACGAACTCCGCGTTGCGCCCCCAAGCCAGGATCAAGCTTACGGCCAGGGCGCCGAGCACCCAGTTGCGCGTCGCGCCGCGCACGGTGACCGCACCCAGCACAAACAAAAAGAACACGACCGCCCCGAGGTAGTAGGCGCCGTTGACCATGCTCTGGTCGCCCCAATACAGGAAGGACCCGGCGTACTGGTTCACCGTTTCCTTGAGGCGTTCGCCGCCCAATCCCTGCTGCTGGAAGACGCGGGCCAAGTTTTCGTAGGTTTCGGTACCCTCGTAGTCCTGCTTGGCTCCGCCGCCCATGAGGTTGGGAATGAAGAGGTTGAGCGACTCCGTTACCCCATAGGACCACGACATGGCGTAGTCAAAATCGAGGCCCTCGGCCTTGGCTGCGGGGGCCGCGCCCGTGCTGTCGGGGAGGGGGCTCAGGTCGGAATGTCCGCCGCGCATCGTCGCCTGGGTGTAGGCGTAGGTCGACCAGAGGTTGCCAAAGTTGGGCCCGATGCCGACGACGGCCGCGCCAAGCAGCAATGCCGAGCGCAGCACCCAAGCCTTCACTTGGCCGGAGCGGGCGAGCTCAACCCCAAAGGCGACCGCAATGGCCAGCGCGGGAATCGCCGTGTAGTAGGTGATTTGGAAGTGGTTCGCGTGGATGTTGAGCCCGGTGGCCAAGGCGGTGACGGCAAATCCGGCCGCAAGTTGGCCGCGGTACACCATCAGAATGCCCAGGATCACCGGGGCCATGTAGGCCGCGGTGTGAATTTTGGCGTTGTGGCCGGCGGCCAGCGAAATGATGAAGAATCCGCTAAACCCAAAGGCCAAAGCACCGGCCACGCTCAGCCAGGGCTGCACTTTTTCGGCGCGAAGGAGGGCAAAAAATCCGAGCATCAGCAGCCCGATGAGGTAGACGCCGCTGTGCTCCACCAAGGGCTTGCGCAGGGCCGCGTCGACGTAGCTCAGCACGTTGTTGGGGTAGAGCGTCGACATCTGGAACGTCGGCATGCCGCTGAACATCGCATTGGTCCAAAGCGGTTCTTCGCCCGTGGCGGCGCGGTAGTCCACGATTTCTTTGCCCTTCGCAAGGCCTAATTTGATGTCGTCTTGCGGAATTTGCTTGCCCTGAAACACGACGGGCGCGAAGTAGGCAAAATTGAGGGCGACCACGGCGAGCACCGGGTAGAGCCACGAGCGGCTGGCGTTGCGAAAGAGTTCGTTCATAGTCCGCAAGTTTACGCCAAAAATCTTCGCGCTTTTTGGCCTTGGCGAATGCTGTACCTTAGCCAACCGATGGCGGTTACCAGGCACGGACTACTTCGCACGTCGGGCGCGGCGCTGGCGTTCACGCTGGGCGGAATGCTCCCGCTGCTCTCGGGATTCGTGCTCTTGCCGTACTACACCCAAATGCCGGCGGCCGATTTTGGTCTTTTTGCACTCTACACGGGCGTCTACGTGCTGGGCCAGACCGTGATCAACTTTGGCGTCGACACCTTAGTCGGCGTGACCTACGTCGAGCACCACGACCAGCCGGCAGCCCTTCGAGCGGTCATGTCGGCCCTGTTCGGGTTCATCCTTCAGACCGGATTCGCCGCCCTGGGCCTTTCGCTGCTCGCCACGCTGTGGTTTGCGGAATCGACGCTGCTCCCCTGGAACGAGCTCGCCGTGGCTTCGGTGCTCTCGTCGCTGTGCTACGCCCTGTTCAAGACCTACAGCAACGTGCTCATCAACCAGCAGCGCCCGGTTCCCTATTTGGGGCTGGCGGTGCTCAATTTTTCACTGGTCCTTGTGGCTACCCTGGTGGCCTTTCGGTTCGACGGATTTCAGCTTCGCGCGCCGATCTGGGGCCGCACCTTAGGCTTGGCTCTCAGCGCTGCCGTCGTCTTGCTTCTGTGGCTGCGCAGCTTTGGAATCCGCTGGGATCGCAGCCAGTCGGTGGGCTGGGTTCGCGTGCTCTACCCCATGGTGGCTTACAACCTACTCGGATGGGGGCTGCGCTTTGCCGACCGGTTCGTGCTGCAGGGGAGCTTGGGGCCCGAAACCGTGGGCCTTTTTGACTTTGCCGTCAAGCTTGCCATGGTCTTGGACTTGATTCAGGTCGGACTTTTCAACGCCGTGCTTCCGCGCATTTACCGGGTGTTCAAGGAGCGCGGATTCCTCGACGGACGCGAGGTGCTCAACCGCAACCTCCACAGCTTTACGGCCCTCGTGGTTCTAGTCATTCCCGTGCTGTACGCCGGGCTGGTGGGCCTACTCCCCTTGGCGATGCCGCGCCCCGAGTTTGCGGCCTCCTACCTCTGGGTGGGACCGCTCCTTTGGTCCCTTTCGCTGCGCGGAATGTTCAATGTCTACCTCGCCCCGCTGTTTTACTTTAAAGAAACCAAGCTTTTTCCGCGGTTTTATGCCTTGAGCATGGCGGTTTATCTGCCAGTGCTCGCCGTGCTGGTCGCGCGGAACGGCGCCGAGGGCGCCGTTTGGGCCTCGGGTGCCGTGGCGCTGCTCCAGGTGGCTTCGGTCCACCTCGTGTCGCGGTCGCGCTACCCCATGAACTACAACGTGCTGAAAATGCTCGGACTGCCGGTCTGGGGCGCCCTCAATTACCTGTTCATCACCTCGGCGGTGGACGGCATCTGGCTGCAGTCGGCGGCGATGCTTGCGGCCAACGCAGCGGCGGTGGCCCTCTTATTTGCGCGGGAACTCCGCTCCCTGCTGCGATGAGGGTGCTCTGGGTAACCAACTGGTATCCGTCGAACGAGGCGCCGCATCGTTCGCCGTTCATTCGCGCCCAGTGGTTGGCGGCCCGTGCGGCGGGCGTCGACGCCGACCTGCTGCACCTCGACATATTGACCGGCGCCTGGATGCCCAGGGTTTCGTGGCAGCGCGGACCCCACGGCGAACACGTGCTCCGCGTCACCTGGCGCGGTTGGAAGCTGCTCTACCACCTTCCGTGGCTCGCCGCGTCCTACGTGGCCTGGCGCTATCCAGGTCCACGTCCCCAGCTCATTCACGGCCAAGTCCTTTTGCCGGCCGGAATCACGGCCGCCGCCCTCGCCCGGTACTGGGGCTTGCCCTTGGTGCACACGGAGCACTGGAATTTGGCTCCAGCCAAACTTCAAACCCGATTTTGGGGCTTTTGGGGCCGTCGGGCCCTGCGTCAGGCCCGCTACGTGCTGCCCGTTTCGGACCACCTGGGGGCGGAGCTGCGCGGGGTGCTCCCCGGACTGCCCGTCGAAGTGGTCCCCAACGTGATGGACTGGTCCCGCTTTGCCTACGCGCCGCCGTCGACCCAGGCGAAGTCCGCCCGGTTCACGGTCTTGAGCGTGGCGCAACTGATTCCCCTCAACCGGTTCATCAAAAAGACCGAGTGGACCCTCGAAGCCCTCGCCCTGCTGGCGCAGCGCCACCCCGAAGTGGAGTGGAACTACGTGCACGTCGGCGGCGGACCCCGGCAGGCCGAATTGACCGCCTACGCCGAGAAGCTCGGCGTGCGGGCCCAGTGGTTGGGGCACGGCGCGCCGGGAGCCTGGTCGTCCCTTGAGGTCGACGTGCTGGCGCATCCGACCCTCGACGAGACGTTTGGGATGGTGGTGTACGAGGCCCTTCACCGCGGAATCCCCGCGGTGGCCACCGACATTCCGGCCTTTCAACCCTGGCTGTCCGAGCCGTTTGGACGGCGGGTCGCTCCGGGATCCGTGGCCCTAGCCGACGCACTCGAAGCCTGCTGGGCTTCGCCCTGGAAGGTTGCGCCCGACGCGCTCGACTACCCAAAATTTGAGGCGGCCCGGGTGGGGAGCCGCCTCAACGAAATCTACCTTAAAATTGGGGCTACTTCTTGACCCGAGTCCACGTGGTGGAGCGGCCGACGAAGCGCATTCCGAGCATGTAGCCTTTGAAGTAAAGCGAACCGTCGCTGTTGAGGCGCGCGTAGCAGTCGTAGGAGTTGCCTGATTTGGTGTCGTAAATCTGGCCGCCGGCCCATTCCTTATCGTCGGCGTCCCACTTGAGTCCCGTCAAGATGGTGGTGCCCTGCAGCACGCGGCTGCGCAGCTTCACGTCAGGGTTGAGGTTGTCTTTTTTAGGGCTCGTGCCGTCGGGGTTGGTGTTGTTTTTCACGTACACAATGCGTCCGCGGTACTCGGTTCCGACCTTATAAATTTCGACTTGTCCGTCTTTCTCGGCATTCCACCACACGCCCAAAAGGTCGTCGGCTTTTTGGGCCCAGGCTGAAAAACTGAGCAGCACGGCGGCGCCCAAGTATAAAAATCGTTGATTCATGGTATTTGTTTTTTTAATTACCGTGAATGTAAACGATTTTTTGCTTCAGCCATCGAGGCGTTGAGTTCAAATCCAATGATGAGTCCGATCGCGTTGACGTAGATCCAGAGTTGGATGATCATCAGGGTGCCAATGGATCCATACAGTTGGTTGTATCGGCTGAAGTCGGTGACGTAAATGCCAAAGAGGTAGGAGGTGAGCCAAACCAGCAGGGTGGCGAGCAGGGCCCCGGGCGACACAAAACGCCAGGGCGCGGAGCGCATGGGTCCGAAGTAAAACAGCAGCGAAATGGAAAGCAAAACCAGCCCAAGCAGCACGATCCAGCGGCAGGCCGCGGCCAACCAAGATCCGAGTTCGCCGTCCAGCCACTCGCTCACGTACACTTCGCACAAAGTCAGGGCGGTAATGCCCAAAATCAAGAGTACAGACAGCGCCAGGGTCAGCAAGAAGGCGGCGAGGTACTGCGACCAAAATCCGCGCACGTTGAGCCGGTGCACGGACTGCCCGAAGTTGCCGATGAGCGACAGCGTTCCGTTCGTGGCAAAAAAGAAGGCCGCGACGACGGTCAAGCCCAAAAGGTCGCCGCGTTTGATGGTCAAAATGTCGGTAATGGTGGAGTAGGCCGCGTCAAAGCTGTTGGGGGGCAGCACGTCGCGCAGGAGCTTGAAGAGTTCCGACTGAAAGCCTTCGACGGGAATGAAGGGGATGAGCGTAAACAGGAAAATGACGCCCGGAAAAAGCGCCAAAAAAAAGCTGAAGCTGATGCTCGCAGCCCGACTGGTAACCGCGCCCTCGTAGATGCCTTTGCCAAAAAAAACCGCGACGTCGTAGGCGCTCAGTCCGTCAAAGAGCGGAAGCCTTAAGTTCTGGGCGGTGGTGCGGATCACGCGCCAAATGGACGATGCGTTCAATGAGGGGCGTGGGGTTAAATCCTTCGGGCCTTAAAATTAAGGTCCACGGCCGGAGCCGAGTGGGTGAGGGCGCCGACCGAGATGTATTGGACGCCGGTTTCGGCAAAGGAGCGCAGGGTTTCTAGAGTGATTCCGCCGCTCGCCTCCAGTTCCTTTTGGCCCGCGTTGAGGGCCACGGCCGCTCGGCACTGGGCCGGGGTAAAGTTGTCGAGCATGATGCGGTCGACGCCGGGGAGGGCCAGGGCTTCGCGCACGTCGTCGAGGCAGCGGCACTCCACTTCGATGGCTCGATCGAGGCCGCGCTCGGCCAAGTAGGTTTCGGTGCGGAGCACAGCCTCGCTAATTCCCCCCGCCAGGTCGACGTGGTTGTCTTTGAGCATGACCATGTCGTGCAGGCCGACGCGGTGGTTGCGGGCTCCGCCCACCTGAACCGCCCATTTTTCGAGCATGCGCCAGCCCGGCGTGGTTTTGCGGGTGTCGAGCAGGGCGCACGGGAGGTCGGCGATCTGGTCGGCGTAGCGCTGGGTCTGAGTGGCCACGCCGCTGAGCCGCTGGACGTAGTTGAGCAGGGTGCGTTCCGCGCCTAGAAGTGCGCGCAAGGGGCCGCGGACTTCGGCCGCCACTTGGCCGGGGTTCAGTCGGTCGCCGTCTTCTGCGAACCAGGTTGCACTTAGGTCGGGGCTGACGGCGCGCAGCACGCAATCGGCCACGTCGCGCCCGGCGAAGCAAAGGGCTTGCTTGGCCTTCAGTTCGGCACAGCCCTGCACGCCTTCGGGCAGCGCGGCGTTTGAAGAGTGGTCCCCCGCGCCCGCCCCAGTGCCCAAATCTTCGTGCAAGCTGCGCTGAATGTGGGCGTCGAGGTCGGCGGTGTCGAGGTATGCGCTCAGGGGCTTCATCTTTGTGGGGCTCGAGCCAAAGGGGCTTGGGGCGGAACCCAAACTTACGCCACAGGTGGAAATCATTCTTTTAGTCGTTGGGTCCACTCAGGTGGGGTATGCCAAAGAGGGAATTGCGGACTTTGGCAAACGCTTGAATCACTACACCCGTTTTCGGGTTGAAGCCGTACGCGACCGCGCGGCCCAGAAGTCCTTTGTTAAGGCTGGAGATGTGGTCGTACTGCTCGACGAGCGCGGAACCCATTTGACTTCGGTCGCCTTTGCGGACCGACTTCAAAAGTGGATGAATGCGGGGCCGAAGCGCCTGATTTTTGCGGTCGGCGACGCCTACGGTTTTGATGCCGAGTTTCGCGCCGGGGCGTCGTTTGAGCTAGCCCTGAGCGCGATGACGTTTCCGCACGACTTGGTGCGGGTGCTCTTTGCCGAACAGCTCTACCGAGCCTTCAGCATTTTGCGCAACGAGCCCTACCACCACGAGGGTTGAGGTCGTAGGTTTGCCCTATGCAGTCGGTGCTCCAAAAACTCATTAAGTCCTGGGACCAGGGTTCGTTTGAGCCCGTGTATGTGTTTGCGGGCGACGAGCCGTTTTGGGTGCACGCGGCGACCGATGCCCTGCTCCAGCGCGCCCTTCCCGAAGCCGACCAGGCCTTCAACCAAAGCGTGCTGTACGGCCGCGACACCGACGCCCGGGCCGTGGTTTCTGAGGCCAAGCGCTTCCCCATGATGGCGGAGCGCACCGTCGTGGCGGTGCGCGAGGCGCAGGACCTGCGCAACCTCGAGGACCTCGCCGCCTACGTGGCCCAACCCCAGCCGCAAACCGTGCTGGTGGTCAGCTTGACCGGCAAGGCCCTCGACAAGCGCAAGGCGCTCTACAAGGCCCTGAAGCCCGGCCTTTCCTACCACCAGTTCGACCGCGTCCCCGAATACCAAATCGCGGGGGTGGTGGCCGAACTCGCCCGCGAACGGTCCCTTAAAATCAGCGAAAAAGCAGCCTCGGTCCTGGTAGAGAGCTTGGGCGTCGACCTCTCGGCCATCGACCAGGAACTGGGCAAGTACGCGGTGGTGCTCGGCGAAGGGGGCGAGGTGACGGCGGCTACCGTTGAGAAGTACACCGGGTCCAGCCGCGAATACAATCAGTTTGAACTGCTCCGCGCGCTGGTGGCCCAGGATGCCGACCGCAGCTACCGCATTGCCCGCAGCATGATGCAGCACAGCCGTTCGAGCCCGCTGATCTTGGTCATCGCCACCCTGTATGGCACCTTTTTCAAAGCGCTGGTGTACCAGAGCTTGGGGGCGCATCCCAATCCCAAAACGGCCTCGGCGCAGCTGGCGGTGTCGGAATTTGCTCTGCGCGATATCGCGCGCGCGGCCCAAAACTATTCGGGGGGGCGCTTGGCCCGCATCGTGGGTTATCTTCGCGAGGCCGATCGCCAAGCCAAAGGACTGGGGTCGCCCAACTTACGTGATGCCGACATTCTCGATGAACTTTTGTTTAAAATCCTGTACTAGCGCCCTTTTCGTCCTTCTATTGGCCCTTGCGGGCGCGACCCCACTGTCCGCCCAAACCACGGGCGGCCTGCGGGGCCTCGTGGTCGACGGCTCCGACCAAAGTCCGCTCAACCTCGTTCAGGTTTCGCTGACCGCCGGGGGCAAACGCTACGAAACGTTTACCAACAACGACGGCTTTTACCAAATCAACGCCATCCCGGTCGGAGCCTACAAGCTGAGCGTTTCGCGAGCCGGCTACAGCAGCCAGACCCTCGACGTCAAGGTGGTCGCCGACAAAAACTCCTTCAACCGCATCGCCCTCAAGGAATCGACCGTCGAACTCGACGACGTCACCGTCGACGCCCGCAAGCAAGAAAAGCAGACCAAGGTTTCCACGGCGGTCGTCCAGCTCAACCCCAAGTCCATCGTCACGTTTTCGATTGGCGGCGAACCCGACCTCGTGCGGGCCCTCCAGGTCATGCCCGGGGTGATTACCACGGGCGACCAGGGCGGTCAGCTGTACATCCGAGGCGGCGCGCCCATCCAAAATCTGGTCAAGCTCGACGGAATGATTCTCTACAATCCGTTCCACAGTATCGGCTTTTTCTCGGTTTTTGAGACCGACATCATGCAGTCGGCCGACGTCTACACGGCGGGTTTTGGCGCGGAATACGGCGGACGCACCTCCTCGGTAATGGACATCCGCACGCGCACCGGCCGCCGCGACCGCATTGCCGGCAAGGTGGCGACCTCGACCTACCTCGCCAAGGGCTTGCTCGAAATTCCCGTCGGCCGCAAAAAGGACGGAATCGCGCCGAGCTCCTTGCTGGTTTCGTACAAGCAGTCGCTGCTCGACAAGGCGGCGCCCATTTTTTACCCCTACGTCGCCACAGAATACGGCGGCCTTCCGTTTCAGTTTCGCGACATCTACAGCAAGTACACCCTGGAATCCAACGGCGGAAACAAGTTCAACGTCTTTGGTTTCAACTTCAACGACGCGGTTCGCTTCGCGGGCAACAAATCCATTTCCTGGGATTCCTACGGCTACGGGACCGACTTCACCGTCGTTCCCGCGGCGTCCAACACCATTTTGGAGGGCCACCTCGCCCAGAGTGCGTACACCATCACATCGACCGAGCTCGAGAACCGTCCACGCTACTCCACCATTAACGGCTTTAACGGCGGACTCGACTTTACCTACCTGCTGCGCAAGGCCGACGAACTCAAGTACGGCCTTGAGTTCATTGGCTACTACACGGACTACCAGTACACGAACTCCGTTGGCCGCACCCTTCAGGACGAAGACAACACCACCGAGCTCGGGCTCTACTTTGACTACAAGCGCCAGCAGGGCCGGTGGTTGATTCAGCCGGGCATCCGCCTGCATAATTACGCCACCATGGGCATTTTGCGTGTGGAGCCTCGCCTCGGAGCCAAGTACAACGCCTCAGAAAACCTGCGCTTCAAGTTTTCTGGCGGGCGCTATTCGCAGAACCTGATCGCGGCCAATTCCGATCGCGACGTGGTCAACTTATTTTATGGCTTTTTGAGCGGCGGAGGCATCGACCTGCCGAGCAGCATCGGCAGCGAACCCGTTACCGGTCGACTGCAAACGGCCGACCACCTGGTCCTGGGCGTCGAATTCAACCCCGCCCCCAAATGGAACGTCGAGCTGGAGGCCTACGTGAAGCGCTTCAACATGATTACCAACGTCAACCGCTACAAGCTGTACGACGACAACGAACAGTACGCCAACCAGCCGGAGCGCCTACGCAAGGACTTTATGGTGGAGCGTGGACTCGCCCGAGGCATCGACGCCTTGGTTACCTACGAAGACAAGAGCTGGTACTTCTGGGGCGTGTACTCCCTGGGCAAGAGCACGCGCTTTGACGGACTGCAGGAATACAACCCCTTCTACGACCGCCGCCACAACGTCAATTTGGTCCTGGCGCGCAAGCTCCCAAAGGACCTCGAGCTCAACGTGCGTTGGAACTTCGGAAGCGGATTTCCCTTCACCCCGATCAAAGGCTACTACGAACTGCTGCCGTTTACCAACCCCGACGGAAGCCCCTGGATCGACTACCCCTTCCCGAGGCGCAACGGCCAAATGGGAATTTTGTACGGCGACCTCAACAGCCATCGACTTCCGGACTACCACCGCCTCGACGTGACCGCCAAAAAGGCCTGGGACCTTGGAGAAAAGCAGCATTTGGAGGCCTCGTTTGCGGTGACCAACGTCTACAACCGCCGCAATATCTTCTACTACGACACGCCTAAGGCGCAGCGCGTCAACCAGCTGCCAATTATGCCCACGCTCTTGCTGAGCTACTCCTTCTAATGCCCTAACTTTGCGCGAACCTCGCAGCGCATGGCAAATCAGGCTAAATACATTTTCGTCACCGGTGGTGTAACCTCGTCGTTGGGCAAGGGCATCGTCGCTTCGTCCCTCGCCAAAATTCTGCAGGCCCGCGGGTTTTCGGTAACCATCCAAAAGTTTGACCCCTACCTGAACATTGACCCAGGCACCCTCAATCCGTACGAGCACGGCGAGTGCTACGTGACCGACGACGGAGCTGAAACCGATT
>SYCM01000033.1 GCA_005786915.1 Bacteroidota bacterium
GTTTTACTCGACCAACGCGAGCCTCCAGCCCACGCAATTCACCAAGGCCGTGATGCCGCTCGTGGCCGGTTCGACCGACGAATACGAATTCAGCCTTCCGAGCGCGCCCAACGGAACCCTGATGCGCTACTACCTGCGCGCTAAGGACGACGACGGCAACGTGTCGTACTACCCCACCACCCCCGTGGGCCAAGCCCAGCCCAACGTCGACTACTACACGGTGCGGACCGGCGGCATGAAGGTCTACGACGTGCAGTACACCCAGGCCTCCAACGGCAATTCGCCCTACATCGGCAAGACGGTAACCCTTAAGGGCTTTGTGACGGCCTCGACCAAGCCTTACGACCTCGGCTACCTGTACATCCAAGACGCCGACGGCGGACCCTGGAGCGGCATCTGGTGCGTCGGTTCGGGCATCACGCAGTTCTTCCGCGAGGAGGAAGTTCAGGTGACCGGTCTCGTGGAAGAATACTACGGCATGACGCGCTTAAACGTTTCAAGTGTTTTGCGTACCGGCCAGCGCCGGGTTCTCACGGCCTCGGTACTTAATCCGAGCGACAGCGCCAGCAAGTGGAACTGGGGATGGGAAGCCTACGAGGGCTGCTACGTGCGCCTGGCGGACCCCAACCAAGCCAAGCTGCGCGTGACTAACCCCAACCTCGGATTTGGAGACTTCGCGGTTTCGCAGACCCCGGGCGCAGGCTACTGGCGCCGCACTCTGGTCATGGCCGGACGCCAATCGGCCACCGCCTTTGGCTCACTCTACGTGCAGCTCGTGAGCGACCTGCGCTACGACACGATCGACGGCGAAATGATGGTCGACCCCATTTTGGTCGCCGACACCATGACCATGGACGCCGTGGAGGGCATCCTGTTCTACGGATTCAGCAACTTCCGCGTGCTTCCGCGCAACAACGACGACTTCATCGGAATTAATGTCGCCCTCGACTCGACGGCGCTGCCCAAGTCTACGATTGGCCTTCACGAAGGTTCGGCTGCTGGGCTTCGCAGCTTCCCCAACCCCACGGCCGACGTGATCGTGGTCGAGGGGCCCGCGGGCACTTGGGTGCTCAGCGACCTCACCGGCCGAGCGGTACTGCGTGGACGCCGAAGCGCGGCGCCCACCGAGGTGGACCTGAGCGGGCTTTCGGCCGGAACCTACGTGCTTACCCTCGATTCCGAAGGCCGCCGCCTCACCTACCGCGTCGTCAAGCAGTAATTCCCCAACCGTCGTGCGCCACCTCCCTCTGTTCCCCCGCCCTGCCTCGCGCCTCGCGGCGCTCAGCCTGTTCCTCGGGCTGGTGTGGGCATGTGAGCCGGGGGTTCCGGTGGAGAACCAGCTGCCCGAAACGCGCATGTCGGTCGACCGCATCGACCTGAGCGGGCCCGACCGCCTGAATTCGGTGGTCAAGCTGGCGTGGTTCGGCAGCGACGCCGACGGCTACGTCGTGGCCTACGAACTTCGGGTGGGCGAGGGGCCTTGGGTGCGCACGACGCAGACCGACAGCACGCTGGTGCTGGGCATTCCGGCGGGCCAGGACACGGCCGACCTCGCGGTGGAAGTCCGCGCCATTGACCACGAAGGCGGAATCGACCCCAGCCCCGCCCGACTGGTAGTGCCCATCAAAAACACGCCCCCGTCGGCGGAATTCACCACCTCGAGCTTTCCCGACGTGCAAGTGTGGAACGCGGTCACGTTTCAGTGGTTTGCCGAAGACCCCGACGGCGACGGCAGCATTACCGACGTCGAGCTTCGGGTGAACGGCGGAGCCTGGCGCCCGATTGATCCCAACCAAAAGTTGGTGAGCCTCGTGCTCCACGCGAGCGGAGCGACCACGCTGTATTACGGTAACCAGGAGGCTTCGGCGGCCAACTGGGGCTACGCCCTCGATACCGCCGGCCCTAGCGTGCTCGAAATTCGCGCCCGAGATCTCGCCGGAGCCTGGTCCGCGCCCGACACCGCCCCGCTGGTGACGGTGAAGATGCCGCAGTCCAAGCTGCTGGTGGTGGCCAGCCACAGTGCCGCCGCCGACGCCGCCTGGTCCAGCGACCTCGCGGCCTTGGGCGTGGACTACGACCTGCTCGACTTGCTCAGCAACAGCGGGGCCGCGCGCCCGCGGTCCTGGAACCCCGGGTTCCGCCACACCCTTCGGGGCTACGACGCCGTGGTCGTCTACACCGCCTCGTCGGTCATGCTCGACCCGCAGACGGGGCTGACGAAGCTTCCGCTGGCCCACATGGGCCCTGCCATCCAGCGCTTTGGCGAGGCCGGCGGACGGGTGCTGGTGAGCGCGTCGTTCAGCGCGACGTCAGACCTCACCGACCTCGTCGGCACCTTCCCCATCGACGGACTCGTGACCAGCACCGGCCAGGTTCGGCTGGTGACCGATTCCGCGCTCGTGGCCCAGCAAAGCGGATACCCCAACCTCAAGTCGACCAACGTGCTCATCGGCCTCACCCCGATGGTAGCGAGCGCCGACGCCGAGGTGCTGTACCGCGGGCAGCTCAGCAAGCTGTCGGGCTGGCAGGGCGACAACCTGATGGGGGTGCTGCGCCGCAAGCAGGGCGCAGTGCAGAGCGTGTTTTTGTCGTTTGACCTGCACCGCCTCGACGGCCAAAACGGCCAAATGCGCCGCGACGCGCTTCAAAAAATTCTGATCGATGAATTTGGTCTCTAAAATCGCGATCGTGCTGGCGTTGCTGGCGAGCTTTGGGGCATCGGCCCAAAAGCTGGGCGTGCTGCGCGGAACCGTGCGCGACGCCGAAACCGGCGAGGAGCTTCCGGGAGCCGGCGTGAGCCTGGTGGGCACCTACCTCAACGCGGTCACCGACGTCAACGGCAACTTTGTGCTGCCCAAAGTTCCGGTCGGGGAATTCAGCGTCAAGGTGCAAATGATGGGGTACGGAACCAAGCAGATCAACGGCGTCCGCGTGACCCTTGGCCAAACGACTGCGCTGAACGTAAAGCTTTCAAGCGACATCAACGAGCTGCAAACGGTTACGGTGGTGGGTAAAAAAACCGCGGTCGACCTCGAGCGGGCGGGAAGCGAACGCCTCATTGGCACCGACGAACTGCGCCAAATGAACGTGCGCAACGTCGAAGACGCCGTGGCCACCCAAGCGGGCGTGGTCAAAACCACCGACGGTCTGCAAATTCGCGGGGCGCGGGTCTACGAAACCGAATACCTCGTCGACGGAATCAGCGCCCAAGACCCGCTGGCGGGCACCGGATTTGGCGTCAGCGTGCAGTCGTCGGCCATTCAAAGCATCCAGGTGACTACGAGCGGCGCGAGCGCCGAGTTCGGCGGCGGTTCCAGCGGGGTCGTGAGCACCCAAATTCGCGAGGGCGGAGACCGACTCGAGGTTTCGGGCCGCATGCAGCGCGACTACCTCGCCCGACCCACCGCGGCCAGCAGCTTCTTCACCGACCGCGGGGAGGCCACGCTGGCGACGCCCGTTCCGTTTACCAACAAACGTTTAACGCTGTTTACCAGCGCGTCGTTTGACCTCAACGACACCTACTTCCCCACAGTGGCCAAGCAGCTGCACTCGTCGCTGTTTAAGGCCAACGACTCGCTGTGGGCTCCGCGCCAAGACAACCAGTGGTCGCACTCGCTGAAGCTGGGCCTCAAGGTGTGGAAGGGCGGAAAATTCACGCTCAGCAACCAGCACTCGCTTAACATCAACCAAAACACGCGAAGCCTGCAGATTGTCGGCCTCGACGCGCTTCTGACTCCGGGCTACCAGTACATCCGCAGCAAGGACCTGGACCGCGCCACCACCTACACCCACCACTCCAACCTGACGGCGCTCGGATTTCAGCAGGTTTTTGGTCCGAAATGGGGCGTCAGCGTGAACGCCGGCCGGCTGTTTACCAACCTTCGGGCCGACGCCAACGGCCGCCCGTTCCGACAAGAGACGGTCGACGAAATCCTCGACGAGGCCAACATCATTTCATACCCGGTGAGCGTGTTTAACCCGGGCGACCCGTCGGGAACCGTGTACATTCGCCCCGGCGACGGCCTGTACAACAACGGCGGAATCGCGCCCACCTGGCACGACCACTACGTCGAAGAGTACACCTTGCGCCTCAAGGCCAACTACTACCCGGCGGGCGGCGTGCACAAAGTGGCCTTCGGAACCGAAAACCAGTGGAACGAATACCAGTGGGTCGACGTGACCGCCCCTTGGGTGGGAGCGCCGATCAAGCTGAACGACAGCACGTTCACCGAGTCGATTTCGATCGGTTCGTCGAACGACATTTGGAAGGCCCGTCCGCGCGAGCTGGGCGCCTTTGTCGAGGACCGCATCACCTACAAAGGCCTGCAGGCCACCCTGGGGCTGCGCCTGAACATGTGGGCGCCGGGAAGCTTCGCCGACGAGGCCATCGCCAACCCCAAGTCGCCCGTGGTCGATGCCGTGCGCGCGGACTACCTCGACAAGACCCTCGGCCTCGCCGGACTGCGCTGGAAGGCCCGCCTGCTGCCGAGGCTCGACGTGACGTTCCCGGTCACGCCCAACCACGTGCTCTACTTCAACTACGGCCACAGCATGCGCCTGCCGCACCCGCGCTTCGTGTATGCTGGCCTGGATCCGGTCTACCAGGACCGCAGCTTCTTGAGCTTCTTGGGCAACCCCAACCTCGACCCCGAGGTCAACGTGGCCTATGAGGTGGGCTACAAGGCCGCCTTCAGCCGCAGCTTTGGGGTGACGCTGAGCGCCTACAACTCCAACCGCTTCGACTACATCGTCTCGCGCCGCGTGTTCGTGCTCGACGCCACCGGACGGCCCGTCACCAAAACCATGTACATCAACCAGGACTACGCCCGCATCCAGGGCGTCGAACTGGGCCTGGAATGGCAGCTCTCCAAATGGCTGCGCTGGGTGGCCAACGCCTCGCTGCAGTCGGCGCGCGGAAAATCCAACAGCGCCCGCGAATCCTCGCTGCAGATTGAGCAAAACGGCGAAGTTCCGCTCAGCCGCGAGCAGTTTTTGGCTTGGGACCGCCCCTGGAACCTCAATTCGAGTTGGTTCTTCCAAGCCGACACCTCCCTGCGCGTCTGGGGCATTCCCCTGCGCGGACTGGGCGGATTCCTGCAGTACCGCGGCTCGGCCGGCTACCGCTACACGCCGCAAAACCTGGTGGGAGTCAACGACTTAGGCCGTCCGCAGTACGCCATTCAGGTCAACGAATTTTTGGCCAAACTTGGCACGCCCTGGCATACCTGGGACGCCCGACTGACCTACGACCTCGCCACCGCGAAGGGCCGCGGCGTGCAATTCTCCATTGACGTGCTCAACGTTCTGAACCGACGCAACGCCCAGCTCATCAACCCGGTGACCGGGCGCGCCTACGAATACGGCGACGACGTACCCAACACCTGGCGCGACCCGCGGCCGGAATTCAATGGTCCGCAGGAACGCGGACTCGACCCGCGCGACCCCTCGCGCTACAGCCCGCCCCGTCAAATCCTCTTTGGCCTTCAGTTCAAGCTATGAAGACGACCTTGACCCTCCTCGCGGTGGCCCTCGGCTTCCCAGTACTCGGTCAGTGGCTGCCCAGCTACGGCGGGGAACGCGCGGGCCAGGCGTCCTACAGCTTTTTGAAGTCGGACTACCACATCGCCTCGGCCGGCATGGGCTCGGTGGGCAGCATTTTGGGCGGAGACGCCCGCAGCCTGGGCTACAACCCCGCCGGACTGGCGCGCACCCCGGGGCTGAGCGCCGCCTTTGCGAGCGTGGGCAACGGCAGCGGCCTCGAGCAGGGTTCGGCCTTTGTCGCCTCCAAAATTCGCGGGCGCAGCGCCGCTTGGGGTCTGGGAATCCAGCGGCTCCAAACCGGCGCATACGAAGAGCGCACCGAATTCCGCCCCCAGGGCACCGGCCGCTTGCTCTACGACGCCCAAACGGCCGTGCTCCTCACCTATTCGCAGCAGCTTACCGAGCAGTTCCAGATGGGCGTAACCCTCAAGGCGCTCAACGAGACCTACAGCTCGGGCTACGCCGGCTGGGGCGCCGCGGCCGATGTCGGCTTTCAGTACCACCTTCGCGAAGAGGGACTGCGCTTTGCCGTCGTGCTGCGCAACTTCGGCGCGCCGGTGGGCCTTAGGGGCAATGCCTGGGCGGTGCCCTACAACCGCGATTCCCTGTCGTCGCTGGAGTCCGCCAACCTTCCGACTGAATTCGCCATCGGAATCCACTACCGGGCCCTCGAGCGCGGCAAGCACCACCTCGACGTGGCGGCGCAGCTCGTGCACCCCAGCGACAACGCCGAGAACTACCGGGCTGGCCTCGAATACCGCTACGCCGACCAGCTTTTTGTGCGCAGCGGAATCATGCTCAACCAAGCCGGACAGCCCTACCCGACCCTGGGCCTCGGGGTGGCCCAGCAGCTCGGCGCGACCAAGGCCCTGCTCGACCTCGCCGTGCAGCCCACCGCCGGAATGGGCACCTGGTCGTCGATTGGGCTCACGCTGATTCCGCACTCAAAATCCACGAAATGAAGAAGTTGCTGGCCATAACCGCCGTAGGCCTGAGCCTGATTGGCTGTGAAGACTACTTTGGTTCCAAGACCGACCTTGACTTCATTGAGGTCCCCAACTACGGCATCCGCGAGATCGCCTATGTGCCCATTCAGCCCGCATTCGACGGCTTTGTGCACCCGACCGACCTCTGCATCGGCTTTGACGAGCTCATCTACGTCGTCGACGCGGGTACCGAAGAAATCGTGTGCCTCGACGAGTCGGGCGCTGAGCAGGGCCGGTTTAGCGTTCCGGGCGTGAAGACGGTCCGCCAAGACCGCCGGCTCGACCTTCTGGCCATTGGGACCCACGACACCAGCATCAATGGCGTGGCGTACACGCTTCCTGCCATTTACCGCATCAACCAAACGGCGCCGAGCGGCTACGGACTGGACTACGCACGAATCGTCCACAAAACGGTGCACCCGTTTTACTTCAAATCCACGTTTTCCACGGGCGACGCCAACGCGGAATTCGGCCAAATCGCCATTTTGGCGAGCGCCGACCCCGCCCTCAACAACCGCTACTACGTGACCCGGCGCGGCACCATTTCCAACAACGCCAACCAGGGTCCCGACCAGGCCGTCGTGCTGTTTGACGCCCAAGACCAGTACGTTTCGCCGCTGAGCGTCACCACCTCCGCCGGCTTGTTTGCGAACTACTTCAAGGCGCCGCAGGGCATCGTGAGCTTTGCGCAGCCGCCCCAACTGACCGCGCGGGCCGGAGACGACTTCTGGTACACCTCGCTCGACGCCAACCAAGAAATCCGCGTGCAGCAAATCAACCTGGTCGAAACGCCCTACGGAGCCGACTACAAGCCCGGCGTGGCCCTGCCCAATCCCGACCGCACCGACCGCTGGATCGGGCAGCCAGGCTTGTTTGAGCGCCCCGTGGGTATGGCGATGGCCGGCGACCAAACGCGCTACCTATTTGTGGTCGACGAGGCCAAGGACTCCGTCTTCCAGTTCACCGCCAACGGCCTCGAAGGCATTCCTCCGCCCCCCGCGAGCGGCGAAACGCGCTACGCCAAAGTTTCGTTTGGCGGACGCGGAACCGGCCCCATGCAGTTCAACGGCCCCGTAGCCGTGGGCTACTGGCGCAGCATCCTCTACGTGGTCGACGCCGGCAACGGCCGAGTCAGCCGATTTAAGAACACCTTAGACTTTGAATAACGTTTAGCTAACCCTTCGCCCGCGCTTTGGGGGTATTTTTGCCAAAGCAACTTTTTGATCTGAACATGAAGCACGTTTACGCCCTTTTTGCCGCCCTGCTTTCGCTGGCCGCCGCAGCCACCCACTACCAAGTCCAAGTGGGATCGAACTACTTTGCCCCCGCCTACCTCAGCATTCAGGTGGGCGACACCGTGACCTGGACCCAGGTGAGCGGCAACCACAACGTCAACGGCAGCCTGTCGACCTTCCCGAGCAACCCCGCAGGCTTCAGCAGCGGTGCGGTAGCGGGCGGAACCTGGACCTACACCTTTGCCTTCTCGACGGCCGGAACCTACGCCTACCAGTGCGACCCGCACGCCGCGATGGGCATGGTCGGCACCGTCAAGGTCACGACCCCCTGTACCGAGCTCTACTTCTCGGAATACCTCGAGGGCAGCAGCAACAACAAAGCGCTGGAAATCTACAATCCGACCAACGCGCCCATCAACCTTTCGGCGTACAGCGTCAAGGCCTACAACAACGGCGGAACGACCGTGTCCAACAGCCTCCAGCTGCCCAACAAGAACCTCGCGCCCTACGACGTCTACGTCATCGCCAACCCCACGGCCGTTGCCGCCATCTTGGGCGTTGCCGACACCACCTCAACCGTGACTTTTTTCAACGGCGACGACGCCATTGTGCTCTTCAAGAACAACGATACCCTCGACATCATTGGCGACGTGGGCGTGGACCCCGGCACCAACTGGGTGGTGGGAACCGGCGCAACCTCTGAATTCACGCTGGTGCGCAAGCCCAACGTGCGCAACGGCCAACTCGTTTGGACCCTCGGCGCCAACGAGTGGCTGGTCAGCCCCCAGAACACGACGACCTTCCTGAACGCCCACACTTCGAACTGCGGAAGCGGCGGTGGTGGTGGCGGCGGAACGACCACCGGTCCCGCCGTTCGCGCCATTGGCACGATTCGGGGCGTGAACAACGACGGCGTGGCCGACTCCAACAACGTGGTGGTGCGCCTCCGCGGGGTGGTGACCACCAACGACTTCCGTGCTTCGGGCTACACGTTCCACCTTCAGGACGCCACGGGCGGCATCGTGGTCTTCCGCAGCGCGGACTTGACCAACTACGCCACGCCCTTGCGCGGCGACTCGCTTGAGGTCTACGGTACCCTCAACCAATTCAACGGCCTACTTCAGGTAATTCCTGACACGATCAAGCTGCGCGCTCAAAACCGTCCGCTTCCCGCTCCTTTGGTGGTGACAACCCTAGGCGAGTCCAACGAGGGAAAGCTCGTGCGCATGAACAGCCTGAGCGTGACGACTTGGCCGGCCACGTGGACCGGTTCGGGCCAGAACATCACCCTGTCTGACGGAACCAACAGCTACACCATGCGCGTCGTTCCCCTTTCGGGCGTCTGGAACCGTCCGCAGCCCGTGGGCATGATTGACGTGATCGGCGGACTTCAGCAGTTCGACAACTCGCTGCCCTACACGAGCGGATACCAAATCTTCCCCCGCGACACCAACGACATCATCCCCGTGGTCGCCACCACCCCGACGATTCGCTTCGTCGGCGGCAGCGCGACCAAGCTCGAGGGCAACGTCAGTCAGACGATCAAGCTTCACGTGCAGCCGCACCTGATGACGGCCGGCAGCGTCACCCTCACCGCCACTCCGGGCGCTGGATTTGTGCTGGGCTCTGACGCCACCACTACGCCGGCCTTGAGCGGAACCACCTTAACCCTGCCCGTGCCGAGCATGGCCGACACCGTGAGCTTTGCCGTGAACGTGATCGACGACAGCAACATCGAGGGCAACGAAAACCTGCTCTTCACGATGACGTCCGCCAGCACCGGCCTCACGGTTGGCGCGCCCTCGACCTTCACCTTCACGATCGCCGACAACGACGTCTTCATTCCGACCCGCACCATCCCGCAGGTCAAAGGCATCAACGCGCAGGGCATTCCCGACTCCAACAGCAAAATGTGCAAGCTCGTCGGAACCGTACTCGGCGTGAACACCCAGACCTTTGCCACCACCGGCAACGTGGCCTTCACCATCCACGACGGCAGCGTGGGCTTCGGCGTCTTTGGGGCCGGAACCAAAAACCTCGGCTACACCGTCAATGAAGGCGACGTCGTGCGCGTCATCGGCGTCATCGGCCACTTCAACGGCCTGGCCCAAATCAATGCGGACTCCATCGTCGTGGTGAGCACCAACGCGACCCTCCCGAACCCCGTCGTCATCACCGAACTCGGCGAAGTGACCGAAAGCCAGCTGATCCGCATGAACGACGTGTACGTCATCAACCCCACGCAGTGGACCAACGCCGGATCGGGCTTCTCCGTCAACGTCACCGACGGCACCGACACGATCCAGCTGCGCATCGACGCCGACGTGTCGGACGTGTACAGCGCCCCCTGCCCCGTGGGCACCTTTGACGTGGTCGGAATCGGCGGACAGTTCGACAACAGCGCCCCCCACACCAGCGGCTACCAGTTCCTGCCGCGCTACCTGGCCGACTTCATCTACCCCATCCCCGTGACCTACGACCTGGCCATTACCGAGGTAATGCCGAGCTCCAACGACGCCAACAGTGCCATCAACGAGGACTGGTTTGAAATCACCAACTACGGCACGACCGCCGTCGACCTCGCCGGATTCAGCTGGGACGACAACTCGTGGAACCCCGGAACGGTGGTCTTCCCGAGCGTAACCATCAACCCAGGCGAAGCCCTCGTGGTGGCCCAGATTGACTCGGCCAACGAGGCCGCCTTCCGCGCCGCGTGGAACCTCGGACCCTGGGTTCAGGTGCTCGTCAACCAAGACTTTGCCACCGCCCAGCCCAGCTTCAGCGCAAGCGGCGACGGAGTGGTGCTCTTCGACACCTCAGCTACCGCCATTGAAGTGTGTCGCGCCGAATACGCCTTGGCCCTCGCCGGCTACAGCGTCGAGTTTGACACCGCCTGCACCTACCTCGGCAACGCGGCCGTGGGCGTTCGCGGAGCCTACGCCTCTACCGGCAACGACGTCGGCTCGCCCGGCAACCAAAGCGTCGGACTGGGCGAAGGCCAGCTCCTGATTGGACTGCACCCCAACCCCACCACGGGCACGGTGCACCTCAAGCTTCCGGGCACCGCGAACTACCGCATCCATGTGCGAAACCTTAACGGACAAATCCTTGCCAGCCAGCAAGTTAATGCCGACCGCGCCGAAATTAACCTCAGTGCGCTCGCTCGTGGCATGTACCTTGTAGAGGTAGTAAGCGAAGCCGGCGGTACCACCCAACGCGTGGTTCTGCAGTAAGGCGGACTTCGAAATCCTAATTGCACCGAGCCGCTCCCACCCCGGGGCGGCTCTTATTTTGGGACCCACGCTATTGCAAGATGTTTTTGCGGTCGTAGATTTGCACTCCCCA
>SYCM01000034.1 GCA_005786915.1 Bacteroidota bacterium
CTATGCTGGCTTAGGGGACAAGGCCCTGCAGTGCGCGAAAAAGAACGTTGCTGCCCGTGCAGCACGGCCGCTTTTTCAAACGGACTGCAAATGTAGAAAAAAAAGCGATTAATTCAATACCTACTTTGACCTTCGGAGCTTTTTTGTTTTATCCTTGGCCTCTCGGGCAACGCGACGCAGGCGATCAACCGCCATGATGAGGGCTTTTTCAAAGGTCCTCGCCTCCTTGCGCACGACCAAATCTTCGCCCGGAACGTGCAGGGTAATCTCGGCAATCTTATTGGCGGCGAGGTGGTTGTTGTCAATTTTAAACTGCACGCTTGCATGGAGCGCCTGCTGGTAAACTTGGTTCACGCGTTCGAGGCGCTGGTGCGCAAAGGCGATCAGGCGATCGCTCGCCTTAAATTGGATTGCACGTACTTCGGTAATCATCGAATAGGGGATTAAGGCAGCGCCTCCCCTATCGGCCGCGGGGATGGGCGCGTTGGTAGACCGATTTGAGTTGTTCCACCGACGCATGGGTATAGACTTGCGTGGCCGATAAATTCGCGTGCCCCAAGAGCTCGCGAATCACCGTAAGATCCGCACCCAGGTCAAGCAAATGCGTCGCAAAAGTGTGCCGCAGGGCATGCGGGCCTAAGTGTTCGCTGGTGCTTGCTCTCTGAAGATACGATTTTACCACGGAATACACACTACGCGGATCCAGTTTTTTACCCGTCGGACTGCAAAAAATCCAATCAGAAATCGAACGCCACTCGCCTTGGTGCCGGCGGTATAGGTCAAGCCATTCCGGCAGCAGCGGAAGCTCCCGCTCCTTGTTTCCCTTTCCCACGACCCGCAACGTGGCGCCGTGAACCTGGACATACGTCAAACTCAGCAGTTCGGAACGGCGCAGGCCCACGGTGTAAAGGGTCAGGAGCAAAAACTGGTCGCGGCGACCCACCGCGTCGTCTGCAAACGTCTTAGGGTCGAGCAGGGCTTCCACCTCGGTGGCCGTTAGGGCCCGCACGACCCGGCTGGGCGTCCGCAGCAAGGGAACTCCCTGAGCAGGATTCACACTTTCCGGATCTTGGCTGGACTTCCATCGGTAAAAGCTGCGCACCGCACTCAATTTCCGGTTCACCGAACGAGCCTTGGTGCCTTCTTGAACCAAATCGGACACCCACGAGCGCACGTGCGTTCGCGTAGCCCCCTCGGCGTGCGGCATTCCCAGGGCATGTTCCGCAAACGACAGCCACTGGCCTACGTCTGCGGCGTAGGCAAGCACGGTGGCCTCAGAGCGGCGGCGCTCCCAGCGTAAGTAATCAATGAATGCTTCGAGCATAAAAAAACCTCGAGTTTCCTCGAGGCTTAAATTAGGTCACGTATCCGTTATTCGGCGTCTTTCAAACGAAGACCCTCAACGTAGGTAGCCTTAATGATTTCTTTGCGACGGCTAACTGAGGTTTTGGTGAACTGCTGGCGGCTGCGCAATTGGCGCATCGTGCCGGTTTTGTCGAATTTGCGCTTGTAGCGCTTCAGCGCGCGCTCAATTCCTTCACCTTCTTTGACTTGTACTACTAGCATAATGGGGACACCTCCTCTCTTTGGGCTGCAAAGGTACAAATTATTTACCCACATAAAAATACTGGGGTATTCGGACCTTTTGTGCGGAATCAAACGGCGCCAAGGAAAAAACCTCTTGCAGCGAACGGAGCGGACGAACGCGGCTTCGAAAGCGGTGCAGCGCCCTGACCTGCGGAGCGCGCCACAGCGGGTGAGCGTACAGCAGGTCCTCGGGCACGGTGTTCAGGTCCATGGGACTGGGCGAGTGAAGGATCCAGTCGAAGTCCTGGCGGTTGTCCCATCGGGCGAGGAGTTGGGAATCAACCCCTGCCCAGCGATGGCGGTCGCGCACCAATCCTTGGGCCTTCCAGTCAGGCCATCCTTGGCCTTGAAGCCACTGCGCAGAAACCGTGTCGCTGGCAACCTGAAGCCGATGCTTGGAAAGTTTGTTCCGCTTCAGGGAATCGAAGGGGGCTCGCGCTCGGTAGTCGCGCCGGGGGTAGTTCGGGCGGACTTCAGCCGACGGAGGGAGCTCCGGGAATTCCGCCCACACCGGCTCGGGCGGCGGCGTGGCGTGCCACTCATTTAAAACGAAAAGGGCGAGGAACAACCCCACCCATCCAAGTTCCGCAACCCAAGGTTTGGGTTGCCGCCGCATTACTCGGCGTCGTTTTGTGCGTAGGAGTCCGGTTCGTCTTTGGGCGGAGTACGAAGCACTTTGACAAAGAAGTAAATGGTTACGGCGGTAACCAGGATTTCGGTGACCAACATCATGGTCCAAGCAGCTGCAGTCATATCAGTTCAGGGAGTTCATTCGACGACGGTACGCAACATACACCATTCCCGCAATGAAGGCGAACAGTGCTACCAGGATTCCGCGCGCCAGGTGTTTGTAAAAAATCGGATTGACGAAGGAGCCCGCCGCGATTTGATCGCCGGCACGCACAACTTGTCCAGTCACCACCACAGGTTGGGCGTCGGCCGCATCCCATTGGTAGGTAGTGGCCTCACCGGTCGGCTGCACGAGGCGAACTACGGTTTGGCCTTCGGCGGACTGCACGTCGGCAATACCGTCGACTTCGGCCACAAAGACGTCGGCCAAGGCTTCTCGGTTGTAGGTGATGTCGACGTTTTGGATTTGCCCGATGATGCTGGACGAGTCAAACTTCCATCCGTCGTTCAGGGCGGACTTCCAGTCGTTGCCCTTGGGGGTAACGAGGCTCATCGTGAAGATGACCAACAGGATGGACGGCGTGACGTACTTCAGGATGGGCTTATAAAACTTCGGGAGTACGATGTCGGATCCGCGGTTGATTTCATCCCAACCCTTGTCGATGCCCCAAATCCAGGCAAAGAGTATGGCCTCGACGAGGGCAAAGAAGACCAAGCCTACCGTACCTGCCCAGTAGTCGTACTGATCAAAAACGCCCTGCTGATAGAAGAACACGGTGGGAAGTCCGGCCAAGAGCGTAACCAAACCAAAAGTCCATGCCGAGGTTTTGAGGCTAAACTTGAACTCGTCCTGCATGAAGGCCACCCATGGAGAGCCCATGGCGAGCGAACTGGTGATTCCGGCAAAGAAGAGCAGGCCAAACCACATTACGCCCGCGACGCTGCCGATGACGGCGCCCCACTTAGTAAAGAGGTAGGGCATGGTTTGGAAGGCCATGGCAAACCCGGCGTTTTCTTTGACCCAATCCAGGCCGAGGTAGCCCACGGCGATCGGAATGACGATGCTGCCTCCGAGGACGATCTCGACGAAGCCATTCATCCATCCGGCGGCCATGGAGTTGAGGGCGATGTCGTCCTTGGGCTTGACGTAGGCGGCGTAGCAGTGGATGGTGCCCATGCCGACCGAAAGCGTGAAGAAAATCTGGCCCGCAGCCGCAAGCCACACGTTGGGATTGCTCAAGGAGTCGAACTGCGGATTCCACAAAAAGTTAAAGCCGAGCATGGCGTCGCATTCCGCACAGCCGGCGGGCGCACCCGAGTCGCCGAGCAGGAAGGCACGCACGGCCAAGAAGGCCCCGAACACGATGAGCAGCGGCATACCGATTTTGGCGACCTTTTCGATTCCGCCCTCGAGGCCCTTGCTGAGGATCCAGGTGTTGAGTCCGAGGACCAAAATGTAAAACCAGATGGCCTCGTAGGGCAAGCCCGTAGTGGGTTGGCCGATGTCAACGTAGCTCGTGAAAAACTGCGCCACTTCGGTCTGGCTCATGCCCGTAAACGTTTGCGCGACCGAGTGAAAGACGTAGGAGAAGGTCCACGACTCGATGTACGTGTAGTAGGCCGCGACCGCAATGTTGGTGAAGATGCCAAAAACCCCCAGGTACTTCCAGTAGGACCGCTTGCCCATGGAGTTCATGATGAACGGGGCGCTGTGGTCGCCCTTCGTGCCGCCAAATCGACCAGAGGCCCACTCGATCCAGAGCAGCGGAATTCCCAGCACCAGAAAGGAAACCAGGTAGGGAATCATGAAGGCCCCACCTCCGTTTTGCACGGCTTGAACGGGGAAGCGAAGAAAGTTTCCGAGTCCGACCGCGTTGCCGGCCATGGCCAGTACGAGGCCGACCCTGGAACCCCAGGATTGGGTGTTGCTACTCATAGGTGATTGGGCTTAGCTTAGGTTTTCAAATATAGGTATCTCGTTCAATACCTCATCAAAAGAATGCGGCGCGTAGCCCAATTCCCTTCGGGCTTTGGCGATGTTGAATCCCGTCACGGGCGGACGCTTCGCGGGCTGCCCCAACGAGGCGCTGCTGACGACGTCAATGAGGCTCGCGTCGAGGTGGGCGTGTGCGGCTACACGGCGTACGAGTTCGAGGATGCTGAAGGTATCGGGACCGCTGAGGTGGTAGATGCCCTCGGCACCTCGTTCGGCAATGCGCAGGCAGCCTTCGGCGAGGTCCACGCTCCAGGTCGGGCTGCGCACTTGGTCGTCGACGACCCTAATGCGCTCGCCGCGCTGCAGGGCGCCGCGCGCCCAAAGGATGATGTTGCTGCGGCTCAGTCCCGGAACGTACCCAATCACCAATACCGTGCGGGCGATGGTATAGCAGGCGCCGCTGGCCTTAACGGCTTCTTCGGCGTGGAGCTTGGACCAGCCGTACACGCTTAAGGGGGCGGGGGCCGCGTCTTCAGCGTACGGTCCGTTTTGGCCGTCAAAAATGAAGTCGGTACTGATGAAGATCAGGTGGACGCCGTGCCGCGCGCAGGCTTCGGCACAGTACCGCGTCGCCGCTACGTTCAGTTGGCGGCAGAGTTCGGGGTCTTTTTCGCAGTCGTCAACCTGCGTCATGGCCGCCGAATGAATGAGGACGTCGGGGCGAAACTCCGTCAACACCCGTTCGAAATCTTCAGGGCGGGTCGTATCGAGTTCCGCATACGGGAAGCCGAAGTGGTTGCCGCGGGCGGGTCCGCGACCCGTAGCCAGCAGTTCGTGGCGGCCTTGGGCCAGGTAGAGCAGCGATTGGCCCAGCAAGCCGTTGGCGCCCGTCACTAGGATGCGCAGAGAGCGTGGGGTCACGTCAAGCACGGTAGGCGGAGCGGATTTCAGCTGCCAGAGACTCGGCGGATTCGGCGGCGCGGCGCTGCCAATCGGTCCCTGAGGAGGCGTACATGATGCTGCGCGAAGCGTTGACGAGCAGTCCCATTCCGGGGGTGCCGCGGAAGGCTCCATGGCGCACCACTTCTTCGGCGCTTCCGCCTTGGGCGCCCACGCCGGGAACCAAGAAGAAGGTCTCAGGCATACGGTCGCGCAGGGCACTGAGCGCCTCAGGGCGCGTCGCCCCCGCCACCACCATCAGGTTTTGGGGCGTACCCCAATCCAGGTAGCAGTCGGCCACGGCCTCATAAACCCGGCGGCCGTCGCTGAGGGCCAGCTGCTGAAGGTCGTCTGCCCCCGGATTGCTGGTCAAGCCGAGGCCCACGACCCACTTTCCTTGCCGCATGAAGGGTTCCACGCTGTCGCGGCCCATGTAGGGCGCCACGGTAATGGCGTCGTAGCCCATCACGTCGAGGATCCCTTGGGCGTAGCGACTGGCCGTGTTGCCGATGTCGCCGCGCTTGGCGTCGGCAATCAAAAAGGGTTTTGAGCTGAGGCCGTGCAGGTGCTGCGTGACCGCGTCGAGGGCGTCCCAACCCGGGCGTCCCAGGGCCTCAAAGAAGGCGAAATTGGGCTTGTAGGCTACCGCCAGGTGGGCGGTGGCGTCCACAACCCCAATGCAAAATTCGGCTAGTCCTCCAACCCCAAAGGGCAGTTTGCTGGGGTCGGGGTCGATGCCCACGCAGAGGCCGTGCCCGGCCGATTCGATGCGTTGGGTAAGTTCAGTGTAGGTCATTCGTCGGCGCCTTGTTGAAGTCGTTCGGCATGGTCCGCGACCCGAAGGCCCTCAATCAGGGCTCCGAGGTCGCCGTTCATCACGTCGGGGAGGTTGTATACCGTCAAGCCAATGCGGTGGTCGGTCACGCGGCTTTGCGGAAAGTTGTAGGTGCGAATTTTCGCACTGCGGTCGCCCGTGCTCACTAGCGATTTGCGGTGCTCCGCTACGGCGGCGTCGCGTTCTGCGCGGGCCTTGTCCCAAATTCGCGCCCGAAGTACGGTCAGGGCCCGGTCGTAGTTCTGGTGCTGTGAGCGGCCGTCTTGGCATTCCACCACGATTCCGGTCGGAAAGTGCGTGAGGCGAACGCCCGACTCGGTTTTGTTGACGTGCTGCCCTCCTGCCCCGCTCGAGCGGAAGGTGTCTTTGCGAATGTCGACGTCGCGGATTTGCACGTCGAGCTCATCGGCCTCAGGGAGCACGGCCACGGTCGCCGCCGAGGTGTGCACTCGGCCCTGGCTTTCGGTGGCGGGCACGCGCTGTACGCGGTGCACGCCGCTTTCAAACTTGAGCACCCCGTAGACTTGCTCGCCGCGGATCTGAACGCTGGCTTCTTTGATGCCGCCCACCGAGCCCTCGGTGAGGCTCAGCATTTCGGTGGTCCATCCTTTTTCTTCGGCAAAGCGGAGGTAGGCGCGCAGGAGTTCTCCTGCAAAGAGTCCGGCCTCATCTCCCCCCGTGCCCGCGCGCACTTCGAGCACCGCATCTTTGGCGTCTTCGGGGTCTTTGGGAATCAGGAGTTCCTTGATTTCGGTTTCGAGCGAGGAAATGCGCTGGCGGGCGGCATCGAACTCTTCCTGCGCCATTTCGCGCATCTCGGGGTCTTTTTCGACGTCGAGAAGTTGCTGGGCCTCGTCGCGGTTGGCGATGGCTTGCAGGTAGCGGGTACGGGCCTGGACCAGTTCGTCGAGCTCCTTGTATTCGCGGTTCAAGCGTATGAATCGCGCGGGGTCCGCCGCCAGTTCCGGCGTCATCAGCTGGTCGTGCACGTCCTGGTGGCGCACCCAAATGGCCTGAAGTTTCTCTACGAGGTTCATGCGCGGCGGTAGGTATGGATGCCGTCGGGGGCATGAAGTTCGACTTCGGGAGCGGCACTCGGCTCGACGCGTCCCACGATTTGAGCGTCCACCCCAAAGCTCTTGGAGACCGCCACGGCCCGCTCGGCAGCCTCGAGGCCGTCGACGTACAGCTCCATGCGGTGCCCCATGTTGAATACTTCGTACATCTGGCGCCAAGGGGTGTTGGATTCCGCGCGAATGAGTTCAAAAAGGGGCGGAATGGGGAACAACTGGTCTTTGACCACTTTGCCTTCGCGCAAAAAATGCAGCACTTTGGTTTGGGCGCCTCCGCTGCAGTGCACCGCGCCCTTGAGCGCGCTCCCCAGTTCCTTGATCGCTTGGATCATGACGGGAGCGTAGGTGCGTGTTGGAGAGAGCACCAGTTTGCCGGCGTCGAGCGGACTTCCCGTCACTGCGTCGGTTAGCTTCTTGGTTCCGCTGTATACGAGCGAAAGGTCGGTTTCGGGGGCAAAGCTCTCAGGGTAGCGCTCGGCGAGAAGGTGGTTAAAGACGTCGTGCCGTGCAGACGTGAGGCCGTTGGATCCCATTCCGCCGTTGTACTCGCGCTCGTAAGTGGCTTGACCAAAGGAGGCCAGCCCCACCACGTACTGACCGGGCGCAATGCGGGCGTTGTCAATCACGTCGCTGCGCTTCATGCGCGCCACGACGGTGCTGTCCACGATTACGGTGCGCACGACGTCGCCCACGTCCGCCGTTTCGCCGCCCGTGCTTTGAATGTCCATGCCGGCGTCCCGAAGGTCGGCCAAGACCGATTCGGTGCCTTCAATCAGCGCTTTGATGACTTCGCCGGGGATGAGGTGCTTGTTGCGTCCGATGGTAGAGCTCAGCAAAATGGGTCCCGTGGCGCCTACGCACAGCAAGTCGTCGGTGTTCATGACGACGGCGTCTTGCGCGATTCCGCGCCAAACGCTGAGGTCGCCCGTCTCCTTCCAGTACAGGTAGGCGAGCGACGATTTGGTTCCGGCCCCGTCGGCGTGCATCACCAAGCAGTGTTCCGGCGACCCGCTGAGGGCGTCGGGAACAATTTTGCAGAAGGCGTTCGGAAACAAGCCTTTGTCGAGCGCAGCGATCGCTTGATGGACTTCTTCTTTGCCGGAGGAAACGCCTCGGCCGGCGTAGCGGTTGCTCGAACTCATGGGTACAAAAATAAAACTTCCCTCCGGCGCCGGCCGAAGGGAAGTTTAAAGGTTATCAACCTATTTTACGCGGATGAAGGTTCCGACCGGCGGCTCAACCTTAGCCCATTCGGGATTGAGTTCCTTGAGTTCCTTTTCTCTCATTTTGAGCTCCGAGGCAATCGACTTCCAGGTCTCGCCCAGGGCCACCTGGCGGTGCTTGGCGTCGAAGTCGGCGTAGTCTCCATTGGCCGTAACCTTGAGCAGCATTCCCGGCTCGAGCTTGACTCCGCGCAGACCGCCGTTGATGCGGCGCAGGTCGGTGATGTTGATGTTGGCGTTGCGGCAAACCGTCGCAAACGTCTCCTTATCGCCCACCGTGTACACTTCGCCCTTGACGGGCTTCGGCGCCTCCTTGGCTTCAAGCGCTTTTTGCTCGGCCAGCTCCGCCGTATCCACCGGCGGCGTAAAGTCGTCGCGGATCACGCGGAAGTCGGTGCGTCGGTTCAAGGCGTTAGCCAACTCTTGCTGGGCCGCCGGCATTTTCTTGATGGTGACCTCAGTCAACTTAGTTCCTGCGGGGAAGACGTCGCTGCCCTTGCCCTTGTAGCCCGCGGGGACTTCAAAAGGCTGGGTTTCGCCCATGCCCACCGAAACGAGGCGTCCCGGAGCAATTCCCTTGCTGATCAAGAACTTGACGCAGGTATCGGCACGCTTCTGCGACAGAATTTGGTTCTTGTCGTCGGCGTCGCGGTAGTCCGTGTGCGAGCGAAGCTCGATCACAATCGTCGGGTTCAGCACCAAAGTGCGGTATACGGTGTCGAGCGAGGCCCGCGCTTGGTCGTTGAGGTCCCACTTGGCGAGGGCAAAGTAGAGCTCGGGCAGGATCACCGGGTACTCAATGGGCGCCATAGTTGCGGCGACGTCCATCGTGTGGCGGAATACGTTTTCGCTCTCCACGAACACGAATTGGTCGAGGTTGAGGCCTACCGTATTGGCCTTGGCGCCACCGTTGAGGTACTTTTTCTTCTCAAATGCGAAGTCGTAGCTCACCTCAGCGCTGAGTTTATCGTCGACGAGTTCAAATTTGCCGAGCTTGTCGGTCATTACCGTCGCGGTAAATCCGTCGCTTCCCGCGATTTTCACGGTGGCGTTGGCCAGCGGAACTTGGTCCTTCTCGCTTTTAAGGGTTCCGCGCAAGGCGTACTTAAGGGGCACCTCGTACAAGGTCCAGAGGTCGTCTCCACCCGTGCCGCCTTCGCGGTTGGACACAAAGTATCCGTCGCGAAGTCCGCCCGGACGCAAAATCAAGTTGAAGTCGTCGCCCGAGCTGTTGATCGGGGCCTTCAGGTTCTCGGGCTCGCCCTTGGGCAAGCCGTCCTCCCCCACTGGCACACGGAACAGATCAAATCCGCCCATGCCGGGAAGGCCGTCCGAAGCGTAGTACAAAAATCCGTCGTCGTGAATGAACGGGAACAACTCGTCGCCCTTGGAGTTCACCAAGGCCCCCATATTCAGGGGGTTGGCCCACGTGCGCTTGCGCTTGTCGTAGCTCGCAACCCAAAGGTCCTTTCCTCCCACGCTGCCTTCGAGGTCGCCGGCAAAGTAGAGCAGCGTTTCGTCTTCGTTCACCGAGGGATGCCCTACCGAACGCGACGAGTCCGTCGTGAGGACCACGGGGGTGGCGTCTTGCCAGGTCTGGCCCGCGCGGCGGGTCACGTAAATGGCGCAGCCGAGCTGGGCGCGCTTGACGTCCATGCAGCGGGTGAAGTACAGGTTGCGGCGCTTGCCGTCAAACGACGGCGAGCCCTCATGGTCCATCGTATTGATGATCTCAGGGAGCAATTCGGGAGCCGAAAACTTTTGGGCACGTGCCGCGGTGGGATCGGGCTTGCCCGCGCCACCCTTAGGGGCTTTTTTGCCGCCACGAGCCGTTCCGTCAGCGTTCAGGCGCTTGGTGCTGTAAATGTCCGAGAACTGCTGTCCGGTCCAGCCGTCTTTCTTCTTGCCGATGCCGCCTTCGCGGGTGGAGGTAAACAGCAATTCTTCGTAGGTTCCCTGGCGGCCGTCGAATGCGATTCCGTATTCGTGGGCTTTGGTGTTAAGGTCGTTAACGGGTCCCACCTGAAAGCGGGTAACGGCGTTCTTCCAAGCAACGGCTGCCTTGGAGCTTTCAATGCCTTGGGCCGCGCGCGGATCTGCCGGAAAAGCCTTGGCCATGTCTTCGTAGGCCACCAGCGCGTCTTCGTACTTCTCTTGGTACTTGAGCATTTCGGCAACGCCCAAGTAGGCCTCTGGCTGGTTGTACCCGGCCTTGATGGCGCGGCGGTACTGCGCTTCAGCAGCCTTGTACTGCGTGGTGTAGCGGTAGCACTCGCCCAAACGGTAGCTGATTTCTGCCTTTTCAGGGCGGGACTTCACTTTGCTGTACGCCTTGCGGTACAGGTCAATTGCCTTGGTGTACTCTTTACCTTGGTAGTAGTCGTCGCCTTGGCGGGCAATTTTCGGACGCTTGGGCGCGTCCCCGTCGGGAGCCTTCTGCGCCCATGCCGGAGTGGTAAGCAGCCCAAAAACAAGGGCAGCACGCAAGGCAATCATCGGTCGTGTATTCATAGGGTCTAGGCGTTTCAGGCGCTGAAGACACGAAAATAGCAAATGCAACCCGATAAAACGAGAAAAGCCCTTCACGCCGAAGCGCAAAGGGCTATATTTCTCGGTCGAAGGCCTTAGCGAATGTAGAGCAGCTCGCGGTACTTCGGCAACGGCCAAGTGTCGTTGTCCACAATCAACTCCATCTTGTCGACCTCGTAGCGTATCGACGACAGATAGGGCTTCACGGTGTCGCAGTAGGCCAGCGCCCGTTCGCGGGCGGACTCGATCTTGTTAGCCTTCTTGCGCGCCTCGGTCATTTCTTCTACGTGACGGAGGGCCGCAGAAATGCGCTCGCTGAGTTCTTCGACCAGCAAAAGCTGTTCATTGCACGACTTCTTAAACGTCGCCTCAGGAAGTAAGGCCTTAAGGCGCAGCAGGTTTTCGCTCAGCACACTTTGGTACTTGATCGCCGCGGGGATGATGTGGTTGTTCACCAAATCTCCGAGGGTACGGCTCTCAATTTGAAGGTGCTTGAAGTACTCCTCCTGAAGGATTTCGTAGCGCGCATGCAGCTCTATCTTGCTCAAAACGCCGTGGTTGGCAAACAAGTTCTCGGCGTCCTTGGTCACCAAAAAGTCGAGTGCTCGGGGCGTGTCGGGCGTATTTTTTAAGCCGCGCTTCGCCGCCTCTTCCTTCCAAGCGTCGCTGTACCCGTCGCCTTCGAAGCGAATTTTCTTTGAGGCCTTAATGTAGTCCTTGAGTACGTTGAAGATGGCGTCGTCCTTTTTGAGACCCTGAGCGATTTGGGCGTCAACGTCGGCCTTGAACTTAATGAGCTGGTCACTGACCATCAGGTTCAACGTAGTCATGGCGTGCGAGCAGTTTGCCAGGGAACCCACCGCGCGCAGCTCAAACTTATTGCCCGTGAAGGCAAATGGGGACGTGCGGTTGCGGTCGGTATTGTCCAGCAGGATTTCGGGAATTTTGCCGACGACGTTCAACTTGAGTTCCGTCTTCTTTTCGGGTGACATTTTGCCGCCCTCGAGTTTCTCCAGCTCGTCGAGCACTTCGGTCAATTGGGTGCCAATAAACACCGAAATAATGGCCGGCGGAGCTTCGTTGGCACCCAAGCGGTGGTCGTTGCTCGCCGAGGCTATGGCCGCACGAATCAGGTCGGCGCGGTCGTGCATCGCCTTGATCGTGTTCACGAAAAACGACAAGAAAAGCAGATTGCGCTTGGGGGTAGTTCCCGGAGCAAGCAGGTTGATTCCGGTATCGGTGGCCAACGACCAGTTGTTGTGCTTGCCCGATCCGTTAACCCCAGCAAACGGTTTTTCGTGCAATAGAACGCGGAAGTGGTGGCGGGTCGCCACCTTCTGTAGCAGGTCCATGAACAGGGAGTTATGGTCCACGGCTACGTTGGCTTCCTCAAAAATAGGCGCGAACTCAAACTGGCCCGGAGCCACTTCATTGTGGCGCGTCTTGACGGGAATTCCGAGCAGGTGGCTCTCGAACTCGATCTCGCGCATGAACTGAATGACGCGCTCGGGAATGCTGCCGAAGTAGTGGTCCTCCATCTGCTGGCCTTTCGCGGGCGAATGCCCCACCAGCGTACGGCCGGTCATGACCAGGTCCGGGCGTGCATGAAAGAGTGCCTCGTCAATCAAGAAGTACTCCTGCTCCCAGCCCAGGGTAGCATGCACCTTGGTTACATTTTTGTCAAAGTACTGGCAGACGGCCGTTGCGGCGTGGTCGATCACCTGAAGCGAACGAAGAAGTGGGGTTTTGTTGTCCAAGGCTTCGCCCGTGTAGGCGACAAAGACCGACGGAATGCACAGCGTGTCTGCCAAGACAAACGCGGGCGACGTCGGATCCCAAGCGGTGTAGCCGCGGGCCTCAAACGTATTGCGAATTCCGCCGTTGGGAAAGCTCGAGGCGTCAGGCTCTGCTTGAACCAGCATGCCGCCGTTGAATTTCTCGATGGCGTAGCCGTCGGACGTGGGCTCAAAGAACGCATCGTGCTTTTCTGCCGTCGCGCCGGTAAGTGGCTGGAACCAGTGCGTGTAGTGCGACGCACCTTTAGCCATGGCCCACGCCTTCATCGCGGTTGCGACTTGGTCGGCAATAGCGCGGTCAATTTTATCGCCGCGCTCAATGGCCTTCATTACGGATTCAAAAGCTTCTTTGGGCATGTACTCGCGCATCGCCTTTTTGTTGAAGACGTTGGCCCCGAAGTACTCGGATGCCTTACCAGCGGGCTTGGAGAATTCGGCGGGCTTGTGCAAAAGGGCGGCTTCGAGGCCGAGGTAGCGTGAAGTGGGCATAAAAATGAGTTTAGCGGTACAAAAATACCGCTATCTCAAGAAACATCATAAAAAAAATCATTTTTTTATCAACAACACCCTTTAAAAAGGGGGGTCAAAGGATAAAAAACTACTTTTTTCGTGGCACTACCCCCTCAATTTCGGACTTAAGGTCGTCGGCAACATCTTTTAAGTCTTTGATCCCAGACTGTTCGTCCGACATGAGTTGCTGGGTAAGGTCCGCTTGGGCGTTCTTCACCGTGCGAATGCCTTTAGCAACCGAGCGCACAAAGCCAGGTAAACGGTCGGGGCCAAAAAGCATCAGCGCCGCAAAAAGCAGAACGACTACTTCCCCGGCGCTGATGAATAAAAAGGACATGGCTTACTTGGTCTTGTCGTCTTTGGGCGTTGCGTCGTAGAGGATCGGTGAAGCCACGAAGAGCGACGAGTAGGTACCTACCACAATACCGAACAGGATGGCAAAAATGAATCCGCGCAGCACCTCACCCCCAAAGATGAAGATCACCAGAAGTACGATGATGGTCGTCCACGAGGTGTTGAACGTGCGGCTCAACGTCGAATTCAACGCGTAGTTGATCACCCCTCGGTCTACGCGCGCTCCTTTGTGCTCGGACAAGTATTCGCGTATTCGGTCAAACACGACCACCGTGTCGTTGATGGAGTATCCAATAACGGTAAGAATTGCCGCGATGAACGCTTGATCGACCTCCATAGAGAAGGGAAGAACTCCGTCTAACAATGCAAAGGCACCTAGCACCAGCACGACGTCGTGCATCAAGGCAACCACGGCACCCAAAGAGTACTGCCAACGGTTGAAGCGGACTAAGAGGTACATGAAGATTCCGAGGAGCGAGAACAGGATTGCCCAAACTGCCGAATTAGCAATATCGTCTGCGACCGTAGGACCTACTTGGCGGTAGGCCACCACGCCCAGTCCTTTCGCACCGGGTTCATTAAACACCTGCTCTGACGGAGCCGAAGCATAGAAGCCTTTAACGCCCGAATACAATTCTTTGCGCAGCTCTTCTTCGACGGCAGGACCCGATTCCGAAACGCGGTAGTTCGTGGTGATGGTGACCTGATCTGCGGTACCCAAGGTCTTCACAATGGGCGCAAACGATTTGCCGTTGGCGTCGACGAACTCCTTGGCTAACGCCGAGCTAACTTGAGAAACTTCAACGGGCTGGTCGAAACGCACCTGATAGGTACGACCGCCCTCAAAGTCTACGCCGTAGCTCAAACCTTTGGTAAAGAGGGCCACAATGCTCACGACGACCAGCGTGCCTGAAACCACATAAGCCAAGGTGCGCGTCTTCAAGAAATCAAACTTGGTGTTGTTGAACCAGTCTTTGGTCGTCTTGGTTGCAAACGACATCGTGCCCGTCTTAGCCAAACGCCACTCGATGTAGAGGCGCGTTACGAAAATGGCCGTAAAGAGCGACGACAGAATACCGATGATCAGGGTGGTTGCAAAACCTTTAATCGGACCCGTGCCCACCATAAAGAGGATGATGGCCGTGAGCAGCGTCGTCGCATTCGCGTCGAGGATGGCGCCGCGCGAGCCAGTGAAACCGTCGGCAACTGCGGTCCGCACGTCCTTACCGGCGGCGAGTTCTTCGCGGATTCGGTCAAATATGAGGACGTTGGCGTCGACCGCCATACCAATGGTCAGAACGATACCCGCCATTCCCGGCAGAGTCAGGACTGCCGAAATGGCGTCAAGAATTCCGAAGATGAAGAACATGTTCACCAAAAGGGCGATGTTGGCCGCCACTCCCGCACCGGAGTAGTAGAAAATCATGTAGGCAAACACCACCAAGAAGGCGAAAATGAACGAATTGATACTCGAGCTGATAGCCTCCTTACCCAGGCTCGGACCCACCACGTCGGCCTGAATTACGCGCGCGGGAACGGGGAGTTTGCCCGCCTTGAGTACGTTGGCCAAGTCGGTCGCTTCGTCGAGGGAGAATCCCCCTTCGATTTGGGTGCGTCCGCCCGAAATCTCATTGTTGACCCGCGGGTAACTGTAGACGAGGTTGTCCAGCACCACGGCCACATGGCCCTTGGGGTTTTTAGCGCTTTCTTCGGCGGTAATGCGCTGCCAAATCTGGGCGCCGTATCCGTTCATCGACATGGTGACGATGGGGTTGTTGCCTTGGTCAAATTCGCGTCGCGCGTCGACAATGACCCCTCCGTCGAGCTCAGGCTCCATGGTGCGGTTGCCCTGAAGCGCAATCAGGAACGTAATTCCAGCTTTGGCGTCGGGGCGGGTCCAGGCAAAGCGCACGTAGCGCTTGTCGCCGGGAATTAGCGACTTGACCACGTCGGTGTTCAGGTAGCTGTTAATGGTAGCCGTGTCTTTGGGAAGGGCGAAGCCGATGATGGGTCCTTCGAGCGGGGTGAACGTTTGGGGGTCGACGTTCAGCTGGAAGATGTTGAGCAGCGGGTTGTGCTTCAATGCTGAAGAATCGGTTGCGGCCACCGCGGTGGACTCCGGCTTCGTCACTTCGTTGGCGTCGACCGCGCTCGGTAGGTCGATAGCCTGAGGATTGGCTTTGGCGGCAGACGTTTTGCTCGCGTTCGGATCCGGAACCACTGCGCGAAGGCGCTCGTTGGCGTCCACCATGAACTGCATCCAGGCCGCTCCGTAGTCTGCACGCCAGAATTCCAAGCGGGCCGTAGACTGAAGAAGTCGCTGTACGCGAGCCGGATCCTTGACGCCCGGAAGCTCCACTAAGATGCGGCCGGTGTTGCCCAGTCGCTGCAGGTTGGGCTGCACTACCCCAAACTGGTCAATCCGCGCCTTGAGCACGGTGTACACGTTTTGAACTGAGGCCTCTACGTCGGAACGAATGGCTCCTTTGATTTCTTCGTCGGTCGCATTGAAGCCAAGGCGGTCGGACATGTCCTTGGTACCAAACAAGGCGGGATCGCCCCAGCCGCGCGTTCCGCGCTTCGCATCGAGGGCCTTGATGAACAGATCAACATAGGCTTCACCTGAATTGGCTTGCTCGGCATCAGCCGCCGCCAGAGCCTCGACAAACAGAGCGTCGTTGGGGTTCGCGGCCAGGCCGATGAGCACGTCGCGCACCGAAACTTCGAGGATGACGTTCATGCCGCCGCGCAGGTCCAGACCAAGGTTCATTTCCTTCTCTTTCACCTCTTTGTAGGTGAACGACGTAATTCCCAGGTTGTACACCTCTTGGTTCGCTAGCGAATCCAATGCCGCGTTCAATTTGGACGCGTCGCCCCCAACCGATTCCAGCGCTTTTTGCTCAACGCGTTGAGCCACAATGGAAAACGATAATTCGTACAGGGCGGCTAGAGCAAAAGCCACGGCAAACAGGCGGATGATCACTTTATTTTGCATACTCGAGTTCAAATTAGTACGAGGCGGCAAATATAGGCGAATTACCTTTGGGATTATGCCCAGGATTCCGCAATTTGCCTTCAACCTAGCCGCAAGCCTTGCCGCCCTTTCGCTTCAGGCACAGGTGACTTGGAGCTTTGCCCCTAGCGCTCAGGCCATCGTCCAGCGGGCCAATGGCCAAAACCTCAACCTTGGCACTTCGGGCGGACTCAACAATCCGCAGGTCTACAGCGCCGACCTCAACGGCGACGGCATTCAAGATTTGGCTGTATTTGACCGCGACGGCGGGCGCTGGCTTGCGCTCGAGCGAATCAACGGAAGCTGGATTGAGCGTCCGGAATGGGCGGCGGGCTTTCCCAAAAACCAGCAGTGGGTGCAGCTGGTGGACTACAATTGCGACGGAATCACGGACCTCTTGGGCTGGGTCACGCACGGAAGAGGCGTGTGGCAGGGCCAGCGCGTCAACGGCAAAATGACCTTCAACTGGGCGCTAGGAACCCAATCCGAACTGCGCACCGTATACGTCGCGGGCAACCCGGCCTACAACCTCCAGGTGCTCAGCGTGGACCGGCCCTACATTGGCGATATTGACCAGGACGGCGACGTCGACGTGCTCTGCTTCGACCAAGGCGGTTCGCGCATAGAGTGGCACCAGAATCAGCAAAATTGCGGACTCAGCTTCGCACGGGCCGACGGTTGCTGGGCCGACGTCGAAGAGTCCGGGGTGCGGAATGCGCTGGTTATCGACGCCTGCACGGGTTCGCGCGTGGCCTCCCCATCGTCGGGCCGCGAAGACCTTAAGCATGCGGGCTCAACCCTCCTGCTCCACGACGTCGACGGCAACGGACTGCCGGACGCACTGATTGGGGACGTGTCCTACCCCACGGGGGTGGTGGGCTTCAACGTGGGCACGCTGGCGCTGGCCAACATTGAAAGCCAAGACAGCACCTGGCCGGTTGCCGGAACCCCGGTCAACATGCTTTTTCCCGGGTTTTCAGCGCTGGACGCCAACCTCGACGGCGTGAAGGAATTGATGGCCAGCCCCAACGAATACAGCGGACTGGGGGATTCGTGCGTGTGGCTCTACCAAAACACGGGCACCACTTCAGCGAACTGGCAGCGAATCCACGACCGCTTTTTGCAAAGCGAAATGCTGGAATTGGGCACCTATGTCGTTCCCTATGGAGCCGACCTCAACACCGACGGGCTCTCGGACTTGGTGTTGGGCAGCCGGCGCGGACTCTCCTACTGGGTTAACTACGGCAGCGCCACCCAGCCGGTGTGGCGAGAAACCCCGCTCACCGTGCCCAGCAACCTGGGACCCGACCCCAGTTGGACCGCGCCCGCGCTAGGCGACCTGAACAGCGACGGCCTGGTCGACCTCGTCGTGGGCCGCGCCAACGGCCAAGTATACGTCGGCTACAACTACGGCACCCTGATCAACCCGAGCTTTAGCGGGACAGCACCTCTGCTCACGTCGCACGACGTGGGCCAAAACGCAAGCCCTGAACTGGCCGACCTCGACGGCGACGGCGACCTCGACCTCTTGGTGGGCAACGAACGTGGCGAAGTAGCCTACGTGCGCAACGACGGCGGCGCCTGGAACCTCATCACCGAGTCCTTTGGTTCGATTGACGTCGATACTTCAGGAACCTTCAACGGTCGCTCGGTTCCTCGGGCCTACCTCAACAGCGGGAGCTGGGAGCTTTGGGTCGGCAGCAGGTATTCGGGCGTGCACGCCTATCCCAACGCGGCCGGCATGCTCAGTTTGCCTCCGGTCCAAAATCCGTTGGTACAGACCTCGGTCGCCCAGGCCACCGCCACCACGCTGCAAACTCCGTTTGGAAGCAGCAAGCGAACCGGCCGGCACCAGTACCTGGTGCGGGCATCCGAACTCGCGGCCGCCGGAATCAGCGGGCCCACGCGCATTCAAGGCATCAAAGTGAACTGCTTAAGCAGCAGTGCCCCCTACTTGAGCCAGGGATTCAACGTTAGCGTGCGGGCCACCAGCGATACGGCACTCAGCGGTATGGGACCGGGAGGCGAAGTTGGATTTTCATACTTGGCGGTACTAAGCCAGGGCTGGAATTTGATTTCATTTCAAAACCCGATCGACTACGACGGCACGTCCAACCTGGTCGTCGAGTTCTGCTTTAGCCGCAACCTTCCGAGCGCCGACGTGCACCTCGCCGCCCACCGCACCGGGTTCGCCAGCCACGCATTTGGGGACGTTGCCAACCACAACAGCATCACCAGCAACGGATGCAGCATGCCCGGGCTCGGGGTAGAC
>SYCM01000035.1 GCA_005786915.1 Bacteroidota bacterium
ATTTTCAGTCCATTGCTCTACCAACTGAGCTACCGAACCAAAATCGGGAGTGCAAATTTAAGCAAAAAACCTGAACTAACTTTGGTTTCATCAAATGATTGCTGTAGACGCTGGAAACACGACCATCAAAGTCCTGGAATTCGATCCATCGGGAGAAGTGGCATCCCTAAAAAAATGGCCGGCCGCTCAGTGGCGCGAATGCGCCGAGTCCCTCGAGGGCCTCAGCGATCAAGTGTGGATTGCAGATACCGCTAGCCGCCTATGGCCAGTAGGCACCTGCGTAACTGCGGCGCATCCGTGGTCTTTCGAAATCCACTATTCCGCGCAGATTGGCAGCGACCGATTGGCCGCCATGGAAGGTGCCTTACTCCGAAACCCGGGCCGCTCCATCCTGATGATTTCCTGCGGAACCTGCCTCACGTTTACCTACCTCCACCAAGGAACTCGGCTTCAGGGCGGTTCCATCGCGCCAGGATGGACCAGCCGCCTCCGGGCCCTCGCCGAGCACACCGGAAGTCTTCCGCTCCTCAATCCCCTCAGCGATGAGGAACTTGAGGCGGCCTTGAGCGCCGACCCTCGAACCGAAACCACCGAGGAGAGCATGCACCGCGGGGTGATTCAGGGAATTCTGGATCAGGCGCAGGCCGAAGTGGCACGATTTAGGCGATTGGACCCCGACCTCGTCCTCATCCTTCACGGCGGCGACGCCCGGGCGTTGGAGGGTCGCATTAAAAACGGCATCTTTGCCGACGAAAATTGGATCGCCCACGGACTGTGGTCGATCGCCCAACGTACATGATCCGCAAGACCCTCCTCAAACTCTTCCTGACCGCCGTCCTCGTGCCCGCCCTCGCCCAGCAGCAATCGGTCAGTCCGTATTCCCTTTTTGGTGCCGGCTGGTCCCAGCCTCAGGCCAACGCCTACCAGCAGTTTTTGGGCGGAGCGAGCGCGGCTGACCGCAATCCTTGGTACCTCAACCCCGACCAACCGGCCGCCCTCTCGGCCATTACGTACACCACCCTTGATTTTGGTGGACAGCTCACCGGCGTCGTTCAAACCAGCGACACCAACCAGCAGTTCAACCGCACCGGGGGCTTCAATCACTTCGGAATCGCCGTTCCTCTGGCCAAAGGCATGGGCATTTCGGCGTCCCTGCGCCCCTACACGGCCGTGGGCTATGACTTTCAGCAGTTAGGCACCGATTCTGCCTTTGGCGACTGGATCCAGCGCTACGCTGGACGGGGCGGACTCAATTCCACTTCGCTTACGTGGGCCTGGTCCCCCATTAAGTACCTTTCGGTAGGTGCCACTGCGCGCTACCTCTTCGGCTCGGCAGACCGCAGCACCAAAGTCTACTTTACCGACGGTCGCTTTGATTACGCCGGCCAAGTTGAGCGCGTTCTCGTGAGCGATTGGCGCTGGAATGCCGGAGCCCAGCTCATCCTTCCGTTTGGCCTCAACGAGCTGGTGGCCGGCGCCCAGTACGAGCCTAAGGCAAGCCTCTCGGCCGTCCAGAACTACAACTGGTACAGTTTCAAAACCAACAGCGACGGGGCGGAGATTCCGCTCGACACCATCTCGGCGGTCAACGGCGCAGTGGGTACCGTGGCCTTTGGCGGCCGCCAGGCGGTGGGCCTTCGATGGGCCACCAACCGCAAGAACACGCTCCTTCCAGCGTGGACCCTAAGCGGACACTTCGAGCGCACCCACGTAGGCGACCACCGCGACTTCAATGCGACCCAATCGGGCAACTACCGCGGCTACGCCCAGGCCTGGATTGTTCAAGCGAGCGTGGTTCCAACCCTCGTTTCTACGAAAAAGAAGCGCACGTCCTACTTCAGCCAAGTCCAGTACGTGGGCTCTTTTCGCCGCGACCATTTTGGTTTGTATGCGGGCGGAGCGCCCGGCGGTACCGCCGTTCGCGGATGGAGCGGCAACCTCGGTATGGCCATGCCCGTGGGCGGACGCAGCTTCATTCCCGGCGACGTGAAGGTGGCTACGGTGCACGTTGGCCTCAATTTTGGAAGTATAGGTTCAATTAACCATGGATTAGTTCGAGAACAATATCTTCGCGCCGCCGTTGGTTTAACGTTGAACGATCAGTGGTTTATGAAAGCAAAATTCCGTTAAGTATGAAACGAGTTCTTGGATTCCTCTTGCTAGTAGCTGCCCTGGGTAGCCAGCCCCTCTTTGGTCAAAAAGCGGTTTGGGGCAAAAACGCCACTGATTCTACGGTGTGCTTTGAAAAGTTCAATACGTTCGGAGCTCTGTACAACAGCAAGTCCTACGTCGAGGCCTACGAACCCTGGAAGGCCGTTTACGAAACCTGCCCCCAAGCCACGGAGGTCATTTACAAGTTTGCCCCCAAGATCCTGGAAGCAAAAATCAAGGAAGCCACCGACCCTAAGGTCAAGCAAGACTTGATTCGCCTGCTGCTTTCGACCTACGACCGCCGCAACCAGCTGTACCCGGGTAAAGAAGCCGAAATCCTCGCCCAAAAGGCCGACGATTTCTGGACCTACTACCCAGACAGCGCTTCGACAGCCTACGCCATGTACAAAAAGGTTTTTGACATGGACCCCAAGGCCCTTCAGCCCGCCTACCTGAACAACTACTTTAATGTGGTCATCAAACTCTACAAAGAAGAGAAGCTGAACTCGTTTGGATTGGTCGAAGGATTTAACGACGTCGCCGAAGCCATTGAAATTCAGTCCAACGACCGCAACACGTTGATCGCCCAGCTCACCGAAAAGGACACCTTGGGCACTATTTCGGATCGCGAGAAGCGCAACCTCGACGCGAACCGCAAGCTGCTGGCGCAGTCCGAGAAGCTGTTGGGCAACATCGAGAAGGGCATTGCTCCGCTGCTGACCTGCGAGCGCTTGACCCTGATCTACAACGACTCGACCTATGCGCTGCACACCACCGACAAGTCGTGGTTGGCGCGCGCCATCACCATGCTCTCCAAAGAACGCACGGCGGCCGACGGAACGACGTCAAACTGCACCGACAACCCGATGTACTTCAAAGCGGCTTCGTCGCTCTACAAGCTCGAGCCCACGGCCAAGGCCGCGCGTTCCATGGGCCTCCTGAGCGTGAAAAACGGCATGTATGCCGAGGCCAGAAAGTACTTTGACGACGCGATCCGTCAGGAAGTCGATCCGAAGAAGCGTTCCATGGACTGGCTGAAGCTGGCCGTGATCGCCGAGAAGCAAGGGCAGCTTGCCGAAGCCAAGCGCGCGTGCCTCGAGTCCGCCCGCGCCAACCCCGAATCGGGCGAGGCCTACCTCTTCCTGGCTTCGGTCTATGCCAAGGCAGCAGGATCTTGCGGCAGCAATGCCTTTGAAAAGAATGCCGTGTACTGGGCGGCCATCAACATGGCCAACCGCGCGGCTTCGGTCCAGCCTGACCTGGCGGCCCGCGCTGAATCGCTGGCCTCGGCCTTCCGCAAAAACGTGCCCGACAAGTCAATCGCCTTCCAGTTTAACTACAAGGAAGGGGATACCTACACGATCGGCTGTTGGATCAACGAGCGCGTCGTTGTTCGCTTCTAAGCGCGTACTCCTCTTTGTGCTGGGCGTCGTGGTGGCTTCGTGCCGCAACGACGCCCAAGACGTTAAAAAGATCCGCAGCGTCGCCAAGGGGCCCAGCTCCATACAGTACGGAATTACCGTCGTGTACTCCGACACTTCGACCGTGCAGTGGCGCTTGAAGGCGCGCGAACTGGAAGAGGTGCGCACCGGCGGCCAAACCGAGCGCGAGGTGTTTCGAGGCGAGGTGTCTGCCGTGCAGTTGCTCCAGGGCAAGCCGACGGGCCGTTCGCTGACGGCCGACCAAATCGTGCGCGACGTGCGCAAGCAAAAGTGGTTTCTGACGGGCGGTGTTGCCGTGCGCCAAGGAGCCCGCAAGTCCCTGCGTACGGAATCTCTGGAATGGGACCGCAGCTCCGGCAAAATCTTGGGCAGCCAATGGGTCGAAATCAACGACGAAGGCCAAACCCTGAGCGGAACCGGATTCGAGGCCATGGAAGATCTCTCCGTGTACACCATCTTTGAGGTGTCGGGCCAATTTGACGAACAAACACCCAAGAACCCATGAACAGCCCCATGCGTTGGCGCGTCCTCGAGTGGATTTACTACGTGACCGCCATTTTATCTGCCGAAGCTGCGTGGTCCTTTTATGCGACGGAACCCAAGCGGGCCCTCTTGTTCGCTGCCTTCACCGTGGGTTCTATCGCCATGGCCCTCTGGCGTCGGTCGCAGCGCCTTAAATCCAACAAGCCCTCATGATCGAGGCGCTGATCCTGCTCTTGGTTTCTCTTGCGGCCTCTGCATTTTTTTCAGGGACCGAAATCGCCTTTTTGACCGCCAACCGACTTCAGCTCGAAATTGACCTCAAGCGCAAGGTGGTCCCATTCTGGGTGGCCCACTGGATCAGCAACCCCCAGCAGTTCTTGGTCACCATGCTCATTGGCAACACCTTGGCGCTGGTCGTCGTCGGTGCCCAATTCGCGGTCCTCATGCACCCCGTCCTCGAGCCCTTGATGAGCTTGCCGCTGGTCCTGCTCCTTGAAACCTTGATATCCACGGTAGTTGTGCTCTTTCTGGCGGAGTACATCCCCAAGGCCCTCTTTCGCGAGCAGGCCAATCGCGCCCTGGTATGGGGTGCTGTTCCGGCCGCGGTCTGCTACGTGCTCTTTTGGCCCATCTCCATCTCACTGACCAAGTTCAATGACTGGCTCTTTAAGCGCATGGGGTCGGAATTCCACGGAACCACCCACGCGCGGGTATTTGGCTTGGCGGACCTCAACAGCTTGGTCGACGAGGCCAGCCAAAAAGACGAACAAGACCCTGAAGTCGAGCTGTTTCGCAACGCCCTCGACTTTGCCGAGGTCAAAGTGCGCGCGTGCATGGTTCCGCGCCCGGAACTCGTGGCGGTTCCCGTGACGATCCCCCTCGAAGAACTAAGGTCCACCTTTGTCGAATCGGGATTCAGCCGTCTGCTGGTGTACCGAGAGGAACTCGACGACGCCTTTGCCTACGTGCACCAGTTTGAGCTGTTCAAAAATCCCAAGTCTTTGAGGTCGGTTCTTACGCCGCTTTCTTTTGTGCCCGAGGCGATGAACGCCCAAGAGGTCTTTCAGCAGCTCATTCGCGAGAAGCGGAGCATGGCACTCGTCGTCGACGACCTCGGCGACCTGGTGGGCATGGTCACTCTGGAAGACATCATTGAGGAGCTCTTCGGTGAAATTGACGACGAACACGACCAGGATTCGCTGGTTGAGCAGGTGCTGGACGACGGCTTTCGCTTGGATGGCCGCTTGGAGGTAAACTACCTCAACGACCAGTACGATTTGGGCCTTCCGGAATCGGACCGCTTCACCACCTTGGGCGGGTTGGTTACTGATTTAGCCGGCAAGCTTCCCGAGCCCGGCGACACTGTCGTGGTGGGCGCTTGGCGGCTCGAAGTAGAGGGCATGGAAGTCCAGCGCGTAAAGCAAGTGCTGGTGCGCCGCGACGCGTGATTAGGGGGTTGTAGTGCCGCCAGGTCGTTGTATATTCGCGACCTTATTTACACCTAGTTATGGGACTTTTTGAAGCTATCCGCAGCCGTTCGGCACTCGTTGTTGGAGTCATTGGAATTTCGTTGGTTGCCTTTGTACTAACGGATTTTTTAACCTCGGGAAATATGCTGTTTCAGGGCGACCGCGACGTCGTCGGCCGCATTCAAGGCGAGAAAATTTCGTACATGGAGTTCAACAAAGAAGTGGAGCAACTCAGCCAAAATCCGCAGTACGGTCAAGCCACACCGCTGCAAATCAGCGAATTGGTTTGGAATAACCTCCTCAACGAGAAGTTGCTCGTCAACCCCATGAGCGAGTTGGGCTTTACCGTGACGACCGAAGAGCTGACCAAGGTCATCGAAATGTCCCCCTCGGTGCAGCAAATGCCAGGTCTTCAGGATCCGAACACGGGTCAGTTCCGTCCCGACCTCCTACGCAGCGCCCTACAAAACCTGCGCGACCAGCGCGAGAGTTCGCCCGAGGCAGCCGCCCAATGGGACAGCTGGGTGGCTTACGAACAAGACGTGAAGAACCAGGCCCTGAGCAGCAAAATTTACGACGCCGTCGCCGCGGGAATGCGCATGCCGCAAAGCCTACAGTTGGCCCAAAATTCGCGCAACAACCGCCAACTGCAGCTCAAAGTAGCGGCCATGACCGTTTCCGAAGTCAAAGACAGTGAAGTCACCCCGACCGACGACGACTTTCAGGCCATCTACGACGAGTACAAGCCGAACTTTAAGGTGATTGCGCCGCTGCGCGACGCTATGGTGGCTGATTTTCCCTTGGTGCCCTCAGAGCAGGATTTAGCCGTGGCCCAGGTAGAGCTCGCCAAAATAGGCGCGGACTTCGCGGCGTCGGTAGACGACAGCGCGTTTGCTGCGGCCAACACCGACGTGTTTGTACCCATCGCGCTCCGTCCCGAGGCGAGCATCAACCCCAACGTGCTTCCGTACGTTCAGGGCAAGGGAACGGGCTTTGTTTCGGAGCCTATTAAAGACGGCGACATATACCGCATTGTCAAGGTCATGGGTCGTGCTTCACTGCCTGATTCGGCGCGCGCAAAGCATATTCTTGTAGCGTTTGCCGGAGCCGAACGTTCGCAAGCCACGCGTTCCTACCAAGAGGCAAAAGCATTGGCCGACAGCCTGCTGAAGCAGCTCAAGTCGGGTGCGTCGTTCAACGATTTGAGCAAGGAGTACAGCAGCGACGTGGTCGCAGCTTCTAAAGACGGCGACTTGGGTTGGTTTCAGCCTGGACAAATGACTCCCGCATTTGAAGCGTTTTGCTTCGAAAAGGCTACCGGAAGCCTCGATTTAGTCGAGACCGAGTTTGGATTCCACTTGGTACAGGTAACCGGCCAAAAAGGTGCCCGCCCGGCTCTGCGCCTGGCTGAAGTGGTGCGCCGCGTCACGGTCAGCCCCGAGTCGGAGCAAAAGGTGTACGCTAAAGCGGGCGAACTCGCGAAATTGCTTCAAGAGGGCGTGAGCGCGGAGGAAGCCGCAAAAAAAGTGGGGGCACAGTTGATTCCTGCCCGTAACGTGCGCGCGACCGACGCCTCGGTAATGGGCATGGCCGACAACCGCGAAGTAGTTCGGTGGATGTTCAGTGAAGAGCGCGAAGTAGGTGACGTCAGCGTGATCAATAACAACTACAAGTCCTACGCCGTAGTGCAGCTGAGCGCAGTCTACGAGGAGGGCTACAAGCCCCTGGAGGCGGTTAAAGAAGATTTGAAACCCCTCGCGATCAACCGCGCCAAGGTGCGCTTGCTGGCCGAGCGCTTGACTGCCCAGAAGAACCTTCAATGGACCGACGCGAGCGTAACGCTAGCTGCTCCGTTCTTGCCGACGGGCCGTGAGCCCAAGGTGGTGGGTATGGCCGCCGGCGCCAAGGTCGGCTTCACTTCGGCGGTAATCGAAGGCAGCAACGGTGCGTACCGCTTCAAGCTGGTCAACGCCTTTGATGCGCCTGCGTCGCTCACTCCCGCCGACGTAGCGGCTGAGAACAACCGCCTTGCCGGCAGCGTGCAGCAGATGCTGCTTCAGTCGCTGCTCCAGTCAGCCAAGGTCGAAGACAACCGCGGAGCGTTCTACTGAGATCGCCCCACCGTGAACCTCGTTCGGTAGAGCGAGGGGGAGGGAGGCCAGCGCGGATGCGCTGGCCTCCCTGCATTTTATAGGCTTTCCCAGCGGTAGGCGTCCCAACGGAGGAACACAAAAACCATCAGGCTGAAGGCCCACAGCGACGAACCTCCGTAGCTGAAGAAGGGCAGCGGAATCCCAATGACGGGCATCAGCCCGAGGGTCATTCCGACGTTAACGGCGAAGTGTACAAACAGAATGCTCGCAATACTGAGCCCAAAGTACATGCCAAAATCATGCTTCTGGCGCTGCGAAAGTAGCACCAGTCGAATGATGAGGCCGGCAAAGGCCAATAGCACGACGAGCGCACCGATAAATCCCCACTCTTCGCCTACCGTGCAGAAGATGTAGTCAGTCGTTTGTTCCGGAACAAACCGCAGCCGGGTTTGGGTGCCCTGCATGTAGCCTTTGCCAAAGAGTCCACCCGAGCCGATGGCAATCAGCGACTGCGCCGTCTGGTAGCCGGCAGCGCTCGGGTCGTCTACTTGGCCCAAGAGCAACTTGATGCGAATCTGCTGGTGCGGCTTGAGCACGTTATCAAACACTTGGTTTACGGCGCCGGCCCAGAGAAAGGCGATCAATCCGAGCCAAATGGCGGGGTGCTTGACAAAGCGAATGAAGGACATACGGTGGCGCGCTCTGGAGATCAACAGGCTCAGGAACGCAATGGATCCGATCAAAATACTAACGGTGCTCGGACTCCATGCCAAGGCGAGAACAGAAACAACGGCGAAGCCAAGCGTTCCGAAAAGGTAAAATGAAGGAAGGCCCGCAAAGTAAAAAACCAACAGAAATGAAGTAAAAACAAGTGCAGATCCTGCATCCGGTTGCATTAAGATCAAGACCGTGGGCAGGCCAACTACGATGGCGGGTAGGGCGCGTCCGCGCCATGTTTTCAGGTTGAAGCGCCCACTTCCCAAAAGACGGGCGAGCAGAAGGGCGGTCCCCAGTTTGGCGAACTCAGAAGGTTGAAGGCCAAAAGAACCTATACTCAACCATGACTTGTTGCCGCCGCGTTCTACCCCTACGGCGAGCACGGCCACCAAAAGGGCCAGGCTGATACCGTATACAGCCCATGATAGCACTTCAAATAGTCGAGCATCCGCCAACAGAACCATAAGTACCAAAAAACTCGCTAGTCCAATAAAGCTCAGTTGCTTTCCGGCCTCGTTATCCCAGCTCCATTGAAAGGTATCTGCTACGGGGGTTACCGTGGCCAAAATATTGAGCCAGCCAAAAAGGACTAAAAAGAGGACGAGGCTGACGCTGATCCAATCGAGTTTGCCCACCAAGGGCGCGGCGGAAGTGCGGTTCATCAGTAGGGCGGGAGCTGAGTTTGAACTGACGGTATGTTGTATTCGCCCGTAAGGGCGCCTTCGGTCATTCGGCGGTAGAGGTCGGGACGCGAAATGGAATCGTGCAGGTAGGACTCCATCATCAAACTGGCAATGGGCGCGGCCCAGCGCGATCCCCAGTATCCGTTTTCTACGATGATGGCAATGGCAATCTTGGGCTTGTGGAGCGGCGCGAACGAGGTAAAAATGGAGTGGTCTTGTCCGTGCGGATTTTGCGCAGTGCCCGTTTTTCCGGCCATAGGAAGTCCTTCAAGCCTAGAGGCTCTTGCCGTGCCCGACTCAAAGACGTCGTTCATACCCTGAATGATGACTTCAAAGTGCTGCGGATCAATCGTCGTTTTGTTTACGGTCGTAAAGGCGGGGTCGTCGAGGGGTACCCCGCCGACGGCACGAACCACGTGCGGCCGAATCCACCAGCCTCGGTTGGCCACCGCGGCCACCATGTTGGCCAACTGAATCGGCGTAACCACCAGTTCGCCCTGGCCGATGGCCAGCGAAATCACGGTAGGCGCCTTCCACCGGTCGCTTCGGTACACCTTGTTGAAGTAGGCACCGTCGGGAACAAAGCCTTTGCGGCCCGTGGGAAGGTCCACGCCCAAGTAGTCGCCCAAGCCGAAACTCTTCACGTGGCGGTGCCAGGCGTCGATTCCGCGGCTGGCGCTGGGGTACTTGTCCAGCACTTTCTTGAGCACTTGGCAGTGGTAGTTGTTGCAGCTTTTACTGATCGACCCGCGCAAGTCCAGGGTACCGGCCTTGCAGTGGCAACCCACGTGCAGCGAGCCAAAGTGGTAGCCGTCGACGCAGGTGTACTGGGTTTCTTCGCTTACCACACCTTCTTGTAGCCCAATTAAGGCGTTGAGTATTTTGAATGGCGACCCCGGAGGATATTCCGCCAAAATGGCCCGGTCGTACAGGGGCTTGTTGAGCGAATCGCGGTAAAGAATCGTATAGTTCCGCGAACGGTAACGGCCTACTAGCGCGTTGGGGTCGTAGCTCGGCGAAGACACCAGGGCCAAAATCTCGCCCGTGCTCGGCTCGATGGCCACGATGCTCCCGCGCTTTCCGCGCATGAGTTCCTCGCCTAGCGCCTGAAGCTTGGCGTCTAGTGTGAGCTGAAGCTCGGCCCCCATCACGGGCTTCATGTCGTACTTGCCCTGCGCATAGGGCCCTACGTCGCGGTTGCGGTTGTCCACAATGATGTAGCGCCGCCCGGCCTCACCGCGCAGTACTTCTTCGTACGACGACTCAATGCCCGAAATACCTAGATAGTCGCCAAGGTCGTACTCGGGGTGGCTTTTCAAAATGTAGTCGTTGACTTCGCCTACGTAGCCCATGACGTTGCCGCCGTGGGGCTGGGGGTACTTGCGAAACGTCCGCTTGCGCATGTTCACCCCTTCAAACATGTTGATTTGCTCCTGGAGGGCGGCGTAGTCCTTAATCATCAAGCCGCGCAAAATGGCATAGGGGCGGTAGGGCGCCTGAATCTTGGCCTTTTTCAACTGTTTGCGGATTTCTTCGAGCGGTTCCTGGAGCACCTCGGCGAGCTTGACGGTGTCCAAGCGCGTCAGGCGGCTGGAGATCACCTCGACGTCGTAGGCAATTTGGTTGGTCGCGAGCACCACACCGTTGCGGTCGCGCATGATTCCGCGCGGAGCGTAGATTTTCTCGATTCGCTGCGCGTTATTGGCCGCGTCGAGGGTGTAGCGCTCGTCGATCAACTGAATGTTGATCAGGCGCAGCACGTACACCGCCAGTACGAGCACGACGCCGACGATGAGCAACCGGCTGCGTATCATCCGTTCGACGACTTAGGAATGAACCAGGCAATGGCGGTCGCCAGGGCGCCGCTTACCGCCAAATTGAGCACGCTGCGCACCAGGACCAAGGACCAAATGTGCCCGTCGTGGCTCGCCCAAACAAACAGCCAAAAGTGGTGCAGCCCAAACGACAAAAAGAGGAGGGTGAGCCACTTCCCGGTGCCGAGGTCCTGCGGGGCAAAGGGCAGCTGCTCTTCGGCCGCCCGAGGGACCACGGCATTGAGCATCCACGGCCGGGCGTAGGCAAGCGCGCTCGAGGCCATCAAATGTAGCCCGCCGCTTCCCTCGTGCAGGTCGATGCCAAGGCCCAGCACCCCGCTCAGCAGGAGCAGTCCGTATCGGTTCATGTTCGCCGGTGCGAGCACGAGGATCAAGGGGTAGAGGTAGGGGCTCAAGTAGCCGCCAACCTCCACGTAGCTGAGCACGAAGATCTGGAGCAGTATGATCCAGAATACAAACGTTATCCAGGGTCCAATGCGCGTCATGGGGTAATGCTGTCTCGTTCCGCTTTGCGGATGTTGAAGGCGGCCATTACGCCCTGCTGGCGGTTGAGGTCTGCCGCGAGGCGCACCAGGGCGGTCTGGGTGAACTGGGTCGAGTCGACCTCCACCCGCTCTATCGTGCCAATCAGCCACCCCGCGGGGAACAGCTCAGACCGCGCGTCGGTGACGATGCGGTCTCCTTTTTGGAGTTGCGCCTCAAAGGCGACGTCGACGAGCTCGGCGTAGCGCGTGTTTCCGCTGTGCCATTGCAGGGTGCCAAAGTGGCCGGTGCGTTCGGCAGAAGCCGAAATGCGCATCGACGGATGACTCAACGGAGTTACTCGGCTGTAGTGCTCCGAGGCTTCGTAGGCGATGCCAATAATTCCCTTGGTGCCCAGTACGGCAAAAGGAGGGATGAGTCCAGCCTCGGAACCCACGTCGATCAACCCCCAAGGCTCGGCGCTGTTGTGCGAAACAAACATCAGGCGTCCAGGCACCATATCAAATCCAAACTCTTCGTAGGTCTGTACGGCGGGCCGGGTGGTGTCGGGTTCTTGGGCGCTCCGCACCTTAGCCAATTCGGCGATGAGTACGTCGTTTTCTTGGCGCAGGTTCAGGTAAGCCTCCCAGCTGTGAAGCCATCCGCGCCACTGCGCTTGGCGCTCCAAAACGTTGGCCCAATAGAGGTTTTCGTGTGCGAGCGAACGGGCGTAGGTCAAGCCGAGCCCCAAGGATTGGAGCAGCAGCAAGGACAGAACCATGCGGTACCGAATGAAAAACCGCAGAATGTTCTGCATCGCTTAGCGCATCAAAAGCGTGCGGTACTTATCGAGGTTCTTGAGCGCGATTCCCGTGCCGCGCACGACCGCGCGCAGCGGGTCTTCGGCCACGTACACGGGCAGGTCGGTCCGGGCCGAAATGCGTTGGTCAAGTCCGCGCAACAGCGATCCGCCGCCCGCCATGTAGATACCCGAATTGTAGATGTCCGCCGAAAGTTCCGGGGGGGTAAGCGAAAGCGCTTCCATCACGGCCTCTTCTATGCGCATCAGCGACTTGTCGAGGGCACGGGCAATTTCCTTGTGCGAAATGTCGACTTGTTTGGGTTTACCCGAAATCAAGTCCCGCCCTTGTACGCTCATGTCGTCGGGAGCAGAAGCGAGGTTCTCGAGCGCAGCACCCACATTGATTTTGATCAATTCGGCCGTGCGGTCCCCCACATACAGGTTGTGCATGGTGCGCATGTAGTAGGCGATGTCATTGGTAAACACGTCGCCGGCGACCTTGACACTCTTGTCGCAAACAATTCCGCCCAATGCAAGCACGGCGATTTCGGTCGTGCCGCCGCCGATGTCGATGATCATGTTGCCCTTGGGTTCGAGGACGTCCACCCCGATGCCAATGGCCGCGGCCATGGGTTCGTGGATGAGGTACACCTCTTTAGCGTTGGCGTGTTCGGCGGAATCGCGCACCGCGCGCTTCTCTACCTCGGTAATTCCGCTCGGAATGCAGATGACCATGCGCAGGGAGGGGGCAAACCACTTGTTCTTCAAGGCAGGAATGCTCTTAATCATTTCGCGAATCATGTGCTCGGAGGCCACAAAATCCGCGATTACCCCGTCTTTCAACGGACGAACGGTGCGAATGTTTTCGTGCGTCTTGCCGTGCATTTGCATGGCCTCGTGGCCAATGGCGAGGATGGCGTTCGTCGATCGGTCCAGCGCCACAATCGACGGCGCGTCGACGACCACCTTGTCGTTATGGATGATCAAGGTGTTCGCCGTGCCGAGGTCAATGGCGATGTCGTAGGTGAGGAAGTCAAATAATCCCATGTGCGGGTTCAGTGTTTGAAGTGACGAATGCCGGTCATCACCATCGCCATTCCGTGCTGGTCGCAGTATTGGACGCTCAAATCGTCCTTTACGCTTCCGCCCGGCTGAATGACGGCCGTGATTCCTTCTTGGTATGCAATTTCAACACAATCTGGGAAAGGAAAAAATGCATCAGATGCCATTACGGCATCTTTTAAGGACATTCCAAAAGATTTTGCTTTGTGAATCGCTTGCTGAAGGGCGTCGACCCGAGAGGTCTGCCCCGTGCCGGCCGCAATGAGCTGCTGGTTTTTAACCAAAACAATGGTGTTGCTCTTGGTGTGTTTGCTCAGTGCAGAGGCGTACAGCAGGTCGGCTACTTGCTCCGGAGTGGGGGCGACCTTAGTGACCACGCGCAGGTCGGCCGCCGAGTCGCTGTGGTGGTCGCGCTCCTGAATCAGCACCCCATTGAGCGCCGAACGAACCCGGTACGCCGGCGGAGTTAGCATTCTGGTTTTCACTAAAATTCGATTCTTCTTTTGCTGCAAGAGTTCAAGAGCTTCAGGGGTAAAGTCTGGGGCGAGCAGCACCTCAAAAAACAGGCTGTTCATGGCTTCGGCGGTCGCCATGTCTACGGGTTGGTTGCAGGCAATCACGCCGCCAAAGGCCGAAACCGGGTCTGCCGCGAGGGCGGCATTCCAAGCCTCTAGAAGGCTCGGGCGGCTCGCCATGCCGCAGGCGTTGTTGTGCTTGATCACCGCAACCGTGGCGCTGTGGCCCTCCGCGGCGTAATCCAGCGCGGCCTCAACGTCCAGCAAATTGTTGTAGCTCAGTTCTTTGCCCGACAGCTGTTCCAGTTGCTGATTAAGGTCTCCCACAAACCATGCTTTCTGGTGCGGATTCTCGCCGTAGCGCAGGGCATGGCGCGGTCCGCTCAAGGTCGCAAAGGGGTACTCGCTGCCCAGGGTCCAAGCGGCAATGTGGGCGTCGTAGTTCTGGCTCGTCTGAAAGGCGGCGGCGGCAAACGCTTTGCGCTGCTCGCGGTGGAGTGTGCCCTTTTGGCTGCGCAGTACCTCGAGCACTTCGGCGTACTGGCTCCGCGAACTCACAATCCAGCAGTGCTCAAAATTCTTGGCCGCGGCCCGAATGAGCGAAATGCCTCCAATGTCAATTTTCTCGATGATGTCGGACTCGGAGGCGCCTGAGGCCACGGTGTCCTCAAATGGGTAGAGGTCGACCACCACCATGTCAAAGCTCGGAATGCCAAATCGCTCCACGGTGTCGCGGTCGTTCTTGCGGTCGCGGCGCCAAAGGATTCCGCCAAAAACTAAGGGGTGAAGGGTCTTAACGCGCCCGTCTAGAATGCTGGGAAATCCAGTCACCGTTTCGACCGAGGTCACCGGAATGCCCAATTTTTCAATAAACGTTTGCGTTCCGCCGGTGCTGTAAAGTTTGACTCCCAGTCCGTGTAGCTGTCGAACTAAAGGTTCTAGACCGTCTTTATGGTACACTGAAATAAGGGCGGAGCCTACTTTTTGCACGTTGCCAAGTATTAGAAATGAAGGCTGCAAAAGTACGCAGAACATGGCATGAACTTTGACTAAATTGCCGCTGTGCGCGACCTTATTTTTTTGGTTTGGGAATCTGGCCGACTGGCTTGGAACGCCATGGCGGCCAACCTGTTGCGCACGGTCCTCTCCTTACTTGGAATTGCCGTAGGAATTTTCTCCATAATCTCCGTGTACGCCGTGGTCGACAGCCTTGAGCGGAACATCCGGCAAAGCGTGCAAGGCTTGGGTACCGACGTCGTGTACGTCCAAAAATGGCCCTGGGGCGGGGGCGGAGGAGAGTATCCCTGGTGGAAGTACTTCCAACGGCCCGAGGTGGGTTACGACGACTACCAGCGACTCAAAGAATATGGAGTGCGCAGTGCCGACGCCATCGTGTTGATTAATGGAACTTCAGCGACCGTGTCCCGCGGTAACTCGTCAGTTGAGCAAACTGAGGTACGTGGAATCACCTTCGATTACGCGCAGCTCAACAAACTGACCTTTCGAGAGGGGCGCTACTTCACTGAACGTGAGCTGCGGAGCGGGCTCCCTTACTGCCTTGTTGGGGCTGATGTGGCCGATGGACTGGCCTCGGGTGGACGGCTGCTTGGAAGCTCAGTTCGAATACTTGGTACCGAATTTCAAGTAATCGGTGTACTAGGCCGCGAGGGCAGCTCCCTCGTCGGGGAAAGCCACGACGCCCGGGTTGTGGTCCCAGCCAAGTGGGTCGTGAGCCACATCGGAGACGAAATGAACGGTTCAGCCATCCAAGTGCGCGCAGAGCAAGGCGTTACCGTGGCTGAGCTCAAGGAACAGGTGCGGTCGGTCATGCGCAAAATTCGGCGCCATGCCCCCGCTTCAGACGACTCCTTTGCCCTCAATGAATCGTCGACCCTGAGCTCGGGCCTCGACGACATGTTCGGCGTCATCGGCCTGGCGGGCACCGTCATCGGGGGCTTCAGCATCCTCGTGGGCGGATTCGGCATCGCCAACATCATGTTTGTGAGCGTTCGCGAGCGCACCGGACAGATTGGTATTCAAAAGGCCCTCGGTGCGAAGCGCGGATTCATCCTGGCTCAGTTCCTGCTCGAAAGCGTTCTGCTCAGCTTGGTAGGCGGAATCATTGGGCTCGTGTTCGCCGGCGTCCTGATCTACGTCGGGGCCGCGGTGTCGGACTTTGACCTCTCGGTATCCTTCGAAAACATCGTTACGGGCATTGGACTTTCCGCGGTCATTGGGCTGATCGCCGGCTATGCCCCCGCCGAAATGGCGGCCCGCCTCGATCCGGTGGAGGCCATTCGCTTCAACCAATAGCCGCCGCCTCGGGAAGTGCACCTACGGCTTCGGCAATGCTGCGCAGCAGTTCCTCGTCTTCGGCCGTAAAGGGATCCAAGTAATGGCTGTCGATGTCGATTTGGCCGATAAGCTCGGTTCCGCGGTAAATCGGAACCACCAACTCCGCCTTGGTCTCCATAGAGCAGGCGAGGTAGTTGTCCTGGGCCCAGACGTCCGGCACTTCAAACGTTTGACCGCTTAAGGCGACCTGTCCGCAAATTCCTCGGCCGTAGGGGATGACGCGGTGCTCCGTCTCGGTACCGGCAAAAGGACCGAGGTGCAGCGCCTGCTCGGCGTTATTCATCCAATAAATTCCGACCCATTGGTAGTGCGGAACCGTTTGCCTAAGGCCCGCACACACGTCGGCCAAGCCAAGCCAGCCCTTTTGATTCAAGATAGAGAGCGCGGTTTCGCGCTGCGTGTTCCAGAAGTCTGCATTCATAGCCTAATTCCTAATAGTTCAGCCAAAGGCGGACCCAAAACCAGAAGTCCCACCGCCGCCGCCGCCATCGACGCCACAAGTACCGCCGCAGCCGCCATGTCTTTGGCGTCGCGAATCCACGGATCGCGCTCGGTCGTTACGCGGTTCGCCAGTCGTTCTAGGGCCGAGTTGGCGTATTCGAGTCCGGTTACCAAGCCAAAGCAGAGCACGAGCAACGCCCACTCGGTGCGCGAGACCCCGAGGTAGCCCGCTGCAAGGCTTACGCCCAAAATCGCCAGGGTGTGAATCTTGAGGTGGCGCTCTTCCGACCAGGCCGCGCGAAGGCCCCGGAACGCTGCTTTAAAGGCTTGAACCATGCCGCTAAAGTAGGCCTCGGGTTCGTTCGTTCATCCGAAGTCCGCGCGTAGTCCGCCAAAATTGCCATTCGGGCAAAACGCATCGTTCGCCTGAGTTCAGTCGTACTTTTGTTAGCATAACGTTACGCGTATCTTCATGAAGTTTCACGCCTTTTTCGCAGGGCTTTTCACTGCCCTCGTTCTTAGCTTTTCGGCCCACGCGCAGAGCGTGTCCCTAGTTCAAACCCTTAACCTGTCGAAGTGTACGGGCGACTCGCTGCGGCTGGAGCTGCAGGTTTCCGGAAGCCCGATGTCGAGCACCAACTCCTTCAAGGTGCTTTTTGCGCCGGGCGTTCCGAGCTCGTTCACCCAAGCCGCCTCGAGCATCCTGCCCATCGTCAAGTGGCAGTCCATCCTGCCGTTGCCCGTGGGAACCGACACCAACTCGGTCGGAACTAAGTACGCCTGGGTGCAGATCCCGGAGTCGATTACCCTCAGCGGATTTTACAGCATCGTAGTCAAGGGTACTTCGCCCTCGCTTTGGTCCGATACCATTCAAGTCCTTGTCAACGTCAGTCCTACGGCCGAGGTGTCTACTATCTTGGGCGGATTCAACAACCTTCACACGGGAGCCATGGATTGGGGATTCTGCTTCGGCGACACGGTCAAGGTCTCGGCAAATCCCGGCCAAAACGGCTACCAGTGGTACAAGGACGGCGTTCCCTTGCCCGGCGCCACTTCGCTTACCCTTGACGTATTTAATTCGGGCACCTACTCCGTGGAGGTAAGCAATGGGGTCTGTACGAAGATGTCCAAGGACACCATCATCAATGC
>SYCM01000036.1 GCA_005786915.1 Bacteroidota bacterium
ACCTTGAGCGCCGTGCCGCTGTGCAGCTGGCTGGCGTAGTCGTGCGCGGCCTGCTTGAGCTGGGTTTCGACCCAGAGCGGTGCCCCCAGGGCGTCACTTCCTTCAGCCTTGCGGCGCTGAATGGCCTTGCGCACCGCGGCCACCGAGTCGCGGCGAAGTGGAGCCTTGTCTGCCCGCAGCGCGGCCGCGAGGTCTTCGGCTCCGAGTTCTTCAAGCCAAGCCACCGCCTGGTCGCGGATGCGCTTCAGGGGCTGCACGTAGTCCTCAAACGCGGCCTTCATGGCGTCGCGGGCCTCAGCACGCGCGGCCTCTTCAAGGGCATCGAGGTCTTTGGCCTTTGCGATCTTGTTGGACTCCAAAAAGAGGCGGAACTGGCGAAGGCAGTCGTATTCCTGCTCCCACTCGAGGCGTTCTTTGGACTTGTAGCGTTCGTGGGACCCAGAGGTGCTATGCCCTTGGGGCTGAGTCATTTCTCGAACGTGAAGGAGCACGGGGACGTGCTCTTCGCGGGCCACTTTTTCGGCGTGCTCAAAGGCAGCCACCAGCTCGGCGTAGTTCCAGCCGCGGGCCACGATGATCTCATAGCCCTTTTCTTCGGCCTGACCTTTAGCGGCCGCTTGGCGCTGAAATCCAGCGAGAATTTTAGAAATATTCTGCTTGGTCGTCTGGTGCTCGGCGTGCACCGAAATACCGTATTCGTCATCCCACACGAGGGCCACCATGGGCACCTGGAGCACGCCGGCCGCATTGATGGACTCCCAAAACAAGCCCTCTGAAGCCGAAGCGTTTCCGATGGTGCCCCAGGCTACCTCGGCCCCCTTGCGGCTAAATCCGTTGTCAATGCCCTGGGCGCGGTAGACCTTAGATGCCTGGGCCAAGCCCACGAGGCGCGGCATTTGTCCGCCCGTGGGCGAAATGTCGGCCGAAACGTTTTTATGGTCCACCAACCGCTTCCAGCTGCCGTCGGCGTTTAGGGTGCGCGTGGCGAAGTGGCCGTTCATCTGCCGCCCGGCGCTGCTCGGCTCGCGCTCGACGTCGGTGTCGGCGTACAGCGAGGCAAAAAACTGCTGCGGACTGAGGGCCCCGATGGCCATCATGAAGGTTTGGTCGCGGTAGTATCCGCTTCGAAAGTCGCCGTCGCGAAAGACCCTGGCCCAGGCGAGCTGGGCGAGCTCTTTGCCGTCGCCAAAAATGCCAAACTTGGCCTTGCCCGTGAGCACCTCCTTGCGGCCTAAAAGCGAGGATTCGCGGCTAAGCACTCCGAGGCGGTAGTCGCGCAAGAGTTCGGTGGAAAAATCAGAAGCGGATTGGGGTTGCATTCCGCAAAAATAACCCGACCTTTGGGCGGACTAAAACCGTTACCCCGAATTATTGCCATGAAATTTTTCATCGACACCGCAAACCTGGCCGAAATCAATGAAGCCCACAACATGGGAATCCTTGATGGCGTTACCACGAACCCTTCTTTGATGGCCAAAGAAGGCATTTCTGGAACCGACAACATCCTCAAGCACTACAAGGCGATTTGCGGCATTGTCGACGGCGACGTCAGCGCTGAAGTCATCTCTACCGACTTCGACGGCATGGTGCGCGAGGGCGAGTTGCTGGCCGAAATCGACCCCAAGATTGTGGTGAAGATTCCGATGATTAAAGACGGCGTCAAGGCCATTCGCTACTTCAGCGACCGCGGCATCAAGACGAACTGCACCTTGGTGTTCAGTGCCGGCCAGGCCCTGCTCGCCGCCAAGGCCGGAGCGACCTATGTTTCGCCCTTCATCGGACGCCTCGACGACATTTCAACCGACGGACTCGGCCTCATCGAGACGATTCGCGTGATTTACGACAACTACGGCTACGAAACCCAAATCCTGGCGGCCAGCGTGCGCCACCCGATGCACGTGATTGAGTGCGCCACCATTGGCGCCGACGTCATGACGGGACCGCTGAGCGCCATTACCGCGCTGCTGAAGCACCCGCTGACCGACCTCGGCCTCGATAAGTTCTTAGAGGATCACCGCAAGGCCAATTCCTGAGCCGCCCATCGGGCGACGGCCTGACGGTCGGGCTTTCCGCTCGCTAAATAAGGAATCGCGTGCTCAAGCACGTGTTTGGGGCGCTGCCAGCTGGGCAGCGCTTCCCATTTTAGGGCGATTTGGTGGGAATCAAAGCCCGGCGCGCCGACCCAAACGAGCATCTGGCCCCATCGCGGATCAGGCACGCCTACCGCGACCCCCTCGCAACCGCTGGCGGATTCGACTGCTTCGGGGAAGATCTTTTTGCCCGCGCTGACCACCGCGCCGTCGAGGCGTCCGAGCCACTCAAATTCACGGTACGAAATCACCTGAGCTGCGTCGGTAGTCACCAAGCCCCGCACTCCGCGGGCGGGGTCGTCGACCACCAACGCCTCGCCCTTTTGGGCAAAAAGCACACCCGGAAGCCCGGTGTAGCGGCGACCGCCGCCGAGTTGGCGCAGCGCAACGTGGCTGAGGGTCTCGGTCATTCCGTAGCCGTGGTACACCGGCCGCGGCCACTCCGCGAGGACCGACTCGAGTTCGGGCCGCAGGTCGGCCCCGCCTAAGAGGGTGCAGCGAAAGTCCTTGGGGTTGAACTGAGGGTCTGAAGCCAGCGCCGCAGCCTGTTCGGGCACCAAGGCCACGAAGTCGTAGCGCAATCCTGGGCGGGTTGCCGGCCGACGCTCCACCGGCAGCACGTCGAGCTTCAGGCCCGCCATTAGGGCGCGCACCACCATCATGAACCCTCCGACCGTCTGGGCCGACAACAGCAGCGGGCTCCGCATGCCCTCCTTCAGCCCAAAATATGCCAGGGTGGCCCGGGCGCTGGCCTCCACGTAGCGGCGCTCCAGCACGAGCTCCTTGGGCGCCCCCGTGCTTCCGCTGGTCTGCAGGAAATAGGTGGCGGAATCGGAATTCCACCACGCAAGCACCGCCTCGACTTCGCGGCGACGGGCCGTCGAGCAGGCCGCACTGAAGGCCAGTTCGGCTGGGGGTGCTCGTAGTTTGGGCGGACGACCTCGGCTCACTTCATCCAAAGTTGGCCCTGGCGCACTTCCGTACGCGCCGGCAGGTTGTTGGTGTACAGCGATCCGGTTCCGAATCCTTGGTAGCCCTCAAGGTCGGGCAACGTCGACGCCCACTGGGCGATGGCGCTAAGCCCCACGCTGCCTTCAAGGGCTGAAGTGATCCAGTACTTGATGCCGCGCTGGCGGGAGCGCTCAATCCAATCTTCACTTGAAGCTATTCCACCCAAAAGACTCGGCTTCAGCACAATAAACTGGGGTTGAATTTCGTCGAGCATTACGTCTCGGTCGGCCGGGCGGTGCACCCCGATCAGGCTCTCGTCGAGGGCTACCGGCAGGGTTCCGCTCAAGGCAGCCGCCTTAAGGCCCGCGCGATCAGAGGGCGGACAGGGCTGCTCGATGCTGTGCAGGTTGAACTCGCGAAGGGCGTTCATGCGCTCAAGGGCGAGGTCTGACGACCAGGCTCCGTTGGCGTCGACGCGCAGCTC
>SYCM01000037.1 GCA_005786915.1 Bacteroidota bacterium
AACTGAAAGAATCCCATGTTGTTCTCCATCTGGGCAAGCTTGCGGCGCGCGAGCTCGACCGTTTGGCGGGCAGACTGCATTCCCTGCATCTTGCGCTGGGTAACCTGGCGCACGGCGCGTTCTTCGCCTTGGGCACCGCGCATTCCGTCAAAAAACGAGTTTCCCGCAGCGCGGAACCGAGCCCATAGCTCGTCGGTCTGTTTTTTCGGAGCAAACCCCGAATCCTTCCATTCCTGCTGCAGCTGCTTCATTTCTTTTGCCGCGACGCCAAAATCGGCACGCTGCGCCAGGGCCTCTGCCTTCTCGACAATGGCGAGCTTTACGTCGAGCGCTGACTTCAGGTTTTTCTTACGCTCGCGGTAGAACACGTTGCGCTCCTTGTAGGCCCAGCGTTCCACTACTTTAAAACGACTCCAGAGTTCGTCGCTCGGCCCGCCAAAGGTTCGGCCAATCTTGCTCAGTTCCCCGCGAAGCTCGTTGAGCTTTTCGGTAACGTTTTGCCAGGCTTGGTGGCTTTTGGGTTCCCGTTCCTTCAAGGCTTCGGCCTCGGCGACCTTGAGCGCCTTGGCTTCGAGGCGCGCCGAATTCTGGGCTTTTTGCTCTTCAAACTTCTCGCGGCGCTTCTCGTGCAAAATGGACGAAGCCGCCTTGAACTGCTCCCATAAGGGCTCTTTGTCTTCGAGCGAAACGGGGCCAAGCTCCTTCCACGCCGTGTGGATCCGCTGGAGTTCGCCGCCCACGCTGGCGGACCAGTTCTTTGCCGAAAGTTCCTGCACGGCGCGAATCAGCAATTCCTTAGCTTCTTTGTTGACTTTGTAGTCCAGTTCGCGCAGCTCCTGGCTCAACCGCAAGTTGTCGTAGAACCGATCTACCAAGAAGCGGAAGGTGGCGTTCAGGTCGCGTGCGTCCTCTGCGGGCACGGGGCCAACCTCTTTCCAGCGGTCAAAAATCTTTTTGAATTGGTTGTAGGTGGCGCGGGTGGGAAGCTCTTCGCTTTCGGCCAGCTTTTTAAGTTCCTCGACAATGGCTTTCTTCACGTCAAGGTTCACCGCGAGTGCGCGCTCTTGCTCGGCCTTCCAGGCTCCGCGGCGCTTTTTGAACTCGTTGTAGGTCTCGTAAAAACGCTCGCGGACCTTTTGTTCAAAGTGAAAGTCCAGTGCGTTTCCGCCCTCAGCTACAAATGCCTCCAGCGCGGCTTGGCGCACTTCGTCCAAGCGCGGAAGCAGCGTGTTGCGCAAGGCCAGCATGGGCACGCGCGCATCCGCAATCGGAACTTCGCGGAGTACGCGGGCGGCTTCGGCCAGCAGTTCTTCGTCGCTGAGTTCGCTGTAGTCGGCGGTGTGGTCTTCGTGGGCTTCGCGTTCCTCTTCGGTGTGTTCTTCAGACTCTTCGGCGGCGGGCTCTTCGGCGGCGGACTCCACGGCAGGTTCCACGGCAGCTTCCGCGGCGGAGTCGGTCGCAACCGCGGCAGGCGCTTCAGCCGCTTCGAGGGCAGATTCGGTCAAATCAGCGGATTCGGGGGCGGTGGGCACCTCGGTTGCATCGCTCGATTCGGCGGGGGCGGTCTCTAGGGTTGTGGCCTCGAGATCCTGGCTGGGTACTTCGTGCGCACTCCCTTCTTGGGGATTTTGGTCGTGTTCCATCATAGCGGATGGCATAAAGAGTTGAATTGGGCCTCAAAAGTCGGGCATACCGAGCACTTCTCCCCAATACTCCCAAGCTTTTTTTGCCTGCATGCGCAACATCGGCATTCCGTCGACGACCCAGGCCCCGGCGTTCGCCGCCTGAATCTGAAACGGAGTGGGCGCGGAGCCGTACACGGCGTCGACGGCCCAAACGCCGTTTAGATTCCGCCAAACCACGGGTGGCGCAAGATCGCGCAGGTCACCGTGCCCCATCGATGTCGCATTCACAATGACGTCAGGATGCTCGGCCTGGGCGGTTTCTGCGAACGGCCGTTGTTCAAGCCCAAAGAAATCGTGGCGAGGAGTCCGCGCAAAAACGTCCACGGCGAATCCACGCGAGCTCAGGGCGTACGCGATGGCGCGGGCCGCTCCGCCGTTCCCCAAGAGCCAGGCGCGCTGGCGGACCGGCCGGTACCCATTCCACAGGTCCTCCCACGAAAACCAAAATCCGTCGGCGTCGGTGTTGTGGCAGACCCAACCTTCGGGTATCCGCGCAATGCAGTTCGTGGCCCCGATTGCCTCGGCTTCAGGGCTACGTCGTTCGCAGCTCTGCCAGAGGTCAATTTTGTGCGGAATCGTCACGTTAAAACCGCTCCAGCCCTCGCGGTGAGCCGCATCGAGCCAGGTGCTCCAATCGCGACGCGGGGCCAATTCCAGGACTTCGTAGTGCAGCTGCGCCTCGAGCGAATGACCGGCCCAGAGGGCTCGGTAGAGCTCCGGCGACCGCGAAGGCGGCCCGGCCACGCGAAGTAGTCCGAACCGAATCACGGTTTAGGCGGCCGTTTGTCGAGCCTGCGCCCAGCGGTCGAGGCCCAGCACAACAAAGGCGCCCACGGCGGCTGCGACGGCCAGAGCGAGCCAATCGATGGGCAGGCCTGTTTCGGCCTGCCATGCGGCGGGACTCACGGGAACTTCCCAACCCTTCCAGGTGCTGCGGAACGGCCACACTTTGACCAAGGACCCCACGATAAAGCCCGTCATCAGCGACACCGTAGCCTGCTCAAATCGATGAAACAGCCAACGAAGCAGGCGGCCAAACGTCAGCAGCCCCAAAAGGCATCCTAACGCGAAAAGGACTACCGTACCCATTTCGCGGTTGTGGAGGGCGTTCAAAATGGGTTCGTAGGCGCCCAAGAGCACCAGGATGAACGAGCCTGAAATTCCGGGCAGGATCATGGCGCAAATCGCAAGGAATCCTGCCACAAACGTGAAGCCCGGGGTGAGTTCAACGCGGCCGGCTGGCATCGACGAAAGCACAAAACCCAGCACGATTCCGAGGGCAAACATGAGCCAGGCTCCGCGCACGTCGCGGAACAGCATTTTTAGGCTCGCCACAATCAGTCCAAAAAAGAAGCTCCACACCACAGTAGGGTGGTGGTCCAATCCCCAAAGCACCAATTTAGAGAGGGTGATAATGGAGAATCCGATTCCGCTCAAAAGGGCCACCAAGAACCAGCCGTCGACAGCCTTCCAAGCCTCGGCGACGCCCTCGCGCCGCAGCGCCACCCACATGCTGCCGCCTGCAGCGTGAATGGCGTCGAGCAAGCGCTGGTAGATGCCAGTGAGGTAAGCAATGGTGCCCCCCGACACGCCGGGAACCACATCTGCGGCACCCATAGCAAGGCCCTTGAGTATGGTAATTAGATAATTCATGGCGCGAATTTAGGCGTTGGGCTGACTCCAAATCAGCGCAATCACAGGGTCGGCTTTGACGTCGGGATACAGTTCGACGAGGGCATCCTGAAACGGCGAGCCGAAGCGCACCCAGGATTGCTGTATTCCGTTATGGGCAGCGGGCAGGTCTCCCGCCATCTTCCATAAAAAACCAAAGTACACGGCCCACATCACGGGGTCGTCGGAGTAACGCTGCACGCCGGCCTCCAGTACGGTTAAGGCCGAATCAAGGTGGCTCATTTCAACCAATATGCCCGCATATTCGAGCAGGCCGCGGGGGTTTTCAACCCGCAACGCGTGCAAAATGAGCTGAAGGCTTTTTGCGGCTTCGCGCTGCAGGCCGAGCTGCAGGAAAAGGTCGTGGGCCACCATGTGGTAGTCGGGATTGTCGGGGTCGAGCGCGATTGCTTTCTGGGCGTGCTGCACCCCTTTGAGGATGTTTCCCGCTTCGCCGTGCAGGACCGCGAGCTCGATCCATGCTTCGTCGAGCTCTTCGTCGAGTTCTACAGCCTCTTGAAACGCGCGCTGGGCTTCAGCATTTCGATCCAGCGACTGAAGGCACACCCCGATGCGGTAGAGCGTATAACCGTTGCGTTCGCTCGAGGCCATAGATTGCTGGTAGCATTCGAGGCATTCTTGGAACTCTTCGAGGTCCTCGTGGAGGCGCCCAAGGTCAAAAAGAGCGGCGCTGAACGTTTCGTCAATAGTCACTGCGAAACCGAGGCTGCGCTTAGCTGCGTCGTGTTGGCCCTGGCGGAACTGGGCAACGCCTAAATGGTACCAGGCCGTTTCGGAATAAGGAAAGTCGTTAAGATAGGTCTCAAAGAAAACTATCGCCTTGTCGTCGCGGTTTGCCATGTCGAAGTTGATGGCGAGCAGGTAGAGCAAGTGGGCGTCTTCAGGCTCTTCCTGAAGCATGGCCTTTAGGGTGCGAATCGCGTGGGTGAACATTCCGGCCCCTGAATAAATTGAGGCCAATGTACCCTGAATGGGGAAGGGATCATCAGAGTTTTGAATCGCCTTCCGCAGAGACTGAATGGCGTCATTGGTCCGCCCTTGACGAATGAACAGCATGCCGCGCGCCCATTCGATGTCGGGGTGGTTTGGACTCAGTCCTTCGGCGCGCTGAATCGCGTCTTCGGCCTCGTCGAGCTGCGAAGCCTGAACCAAGTAGCGCGCCATCTTCGCGGCAAACACGGTGGCATAGGGATGCTGGGCTCCGCCCATATCGATGGCCTTGCGGGCGCGCTGCAGTTGGCCGGTCTCGAGGTAGTAGTCGGCGATTTCTTCGAATTCCTCCACATCAAAAAAGAGGGGCGCGTCCTCGCGGAGGGCCTGCTCAAATCGTTCAATCAGGGGATCGGGTTCGCTTTCGTGCATGGTTCAGAGTAAACCTAGGCAAATTTCGGGCGGAATTCGCCGCAATGCGTACTCGTTATTCACCAGGTTATTCACTACTTCGGATTCCGGACGACGCCGGTTCTACCTTTGCAGCACACCAAAAACCTCGCCATGGCCCTAATTGCATCGGTATCAGGAATACGCGGAACTGTCGGAGGTTCCGTCGGAAGCAACTTAACGCCCTTAGACGCGGTGGCCTTTGCCAGTGCCTACGGCCAGTGGCTGCGCACTCAGGCGGGCGGTGACCGCCGCCTTCGGGTGGCCCTAGGGCGCGATGCGCGCATCTCAGGCGAAGCCTTAAGCGACCTTGTGGTTTCAACCCTTCGCTTTCAAGGAATTGATGTCCTTGATCTTGGTTTGTCGACCACGCCGACGGTGGAAATGATGGTTCCTTGGGAGGGCTGCGACGGCGGAATCATTCTAACGGCCTCGCACAACCCCGGTGAGTGGAACGCCTTGAAGCTGCTGAACGCCCGCGGCGAATTTTTAAGCGCGGAAGACGGGGCTAAAATTCTCGCGGCGCGCGGCGAGGGCAACTTTTTATTTGCCCCGGTGAGCGAGTTGGGCCGCCGCATTTCGGTCACCGACGGAATCGAGCGCCACATCCAAGCTATTCTCAACCTCGACCTCGTGGACGTCGAAGCGATCCGTGCCCGCGGCTTCGCGGTCGCCCTCGACGCCGTGGCTTCAACGGGCGGAATCGCCATTCCTATGCTCCTAGAGGCCTTGGGCGTGCAGCGCATCGAGGGGCTGTATTGCGAGCCGACCGGGCATTTCCCGCACAACCCCGAGCCGCTGCGCAAGCACCTCGACGAGATTTGCGCCCTGGTTCCTGAGGCTAAGTGCGACCTGGGCATCGTCGTAGACCCCGACGTAGACCGGCTCGTCTTCGTAAGCGAAAACGGCGAACTCTTCGGCGAGGAGTACACGCTCGTGGCGGTTGCCGACTACCTCCTGCAGCACCGCCCCGGTCATGTGGTGAGTAACTTGAGTTCAAGCCGCGCGCTACGTGACATCGCAGATCGCCACCATTCAACTTATTCCGCGTCCGCAGTGGGAGAGGTACACGTCGTCACTGAAATGAAGGCGCGCCAGGCGGTTCTCGGTGGCGAAGGCAACGGGGGAATCATTCTTCCTGAGCTTCACTATGGCCGGGACGCCCTAGTCGGGGTGGCCCTATTTCTCACCTACTTGGCCAAGAAGGGCGGAACCTGCTCGGAACTCCGCGCCACCTACCCGAACTACGCCATGGCCAAAGAGAAAATCGACCTTCAGCCCGGAGTGGACACCGACGCGCTCCTGGTCCGCGTTGCTCAGGCCCACGCGCACCTGAACCCTTCGGTGATTGACGGGGTTAAAATCGACTTTGCCGACCGCTGGGTCCACTTGCGCAAGAGCAACACCGAACCCATTGTGCGCATTTATACCGAGGCCCCGACTGAAGCGCAAGCGGAAGCCCTCGCCGCCGAATTCGTGGCTAAATTGGCCCACCTTTAACACGTACCCTTGATGAGCATCTACCTCGACAACGCCGCCACTACGCCTCTGTGTTCTGAAGCCAAGGACGCCATGATTGCGGCTTTGGAGCTGTTTGGAAATCCGAGTTCGACCCACGCCGAAGGCCGCAAGGCTAAAGCCCTGGTGGAGCGCGTACGCAAAGAGGTGGCTGCGGCCCTCAACTGCTTGCCTGCCGAAGTCATTTTTACTTCGGGCGGAACCGAGGCTGACAACTGGGCACTTCAATCAAGCGTCGAAGTTTTGGGTGTCAATAAACTTTATCACAGCGAGTTAGAACACCATGCTATCACGCATATGGTCGAGGCCTTAGCCGATCGGGTAGCGACCGTCGCGATTCCATTTAACGAGCACGGCGACCACGACCTTGACTGGCTCGAGGAACATCTCGCCGTCGACCACCAAGCCGGGCGCAAGGTGCTCGTGAGCCTCATGCACGCCAACAACGAAATCGGCAACCTCGTGGACCTGGAACGCCTGTCGCGCATCACCCGCGCTCACGGCGCGCTGCTGCACAGCGACACGGTACAGACTATGGCCCACCTCAATCTGGATTTCGCGGCCACTCCGCTTGAGTTTGCGGCCTGCAGCGCCCATAAGTTTCACGGTCCCAAGGGCATTGGCTTTGCCTACGTCAAGCAGGGCACCGGGGTCCAGCCCTTCATTCGCGGCGGAGCCCAAGAGCGCGGCCACCGCGCCGGAACCGAAAACGTCGTGGGAATTGCCGGGCTGGGCGCCGCCTTTGCCGCCGCCGTATCCAAGCTCGACCAAGACGCCGAGCACATGACCCGCGTGAAGAACCACGCCATTCAAAAGCTTCGCGCGGCCTTTCCCGAGGTGCGCTTCAACGGCCGTTCGGGCGACCTGGACCGCAGCTTGTTCACGGTGCTCAACTTTTACATTCCGCAGCTTCACGAAGGCGGCATGCTCAATTTTCAGCTCGACCTCCAAGGATTTTGTGTGTCTGGGGGAAGCGCCTGCAGCAGCGGCGCCGTCGGCGGTTCGCACGTCCTGGGCGGGCTGAAGTCGCCGGGCGGAACCCGCATCAGTTTCTCGCGCATGACGACCCTCGAGGAAATCGACGCCTTCGTGCACGCCCTCCAGAATCTGCCGAAGCTGGACTAGCGAATCAAGTTGACGGTTCCGTACAGCGGGCCGTCTTCGGTGTCAAAGCGGTACACGTAGGTGTCCTGCTGGGCCGGTTTGCCGTTGAGGGTTCCGTCCCAAAACTCCGCAAAGGGTCGGTCGGTTTCAAAGACCACGTTGCCAAAGCTGTTGAGGATCGTGAAGCGATCGCCTTCAAAGCAATTGTTTCCGGCCAGCACCAGCACCTCGTTGCGGCCGTCTCCGTTGGGGGTGAAGGTGTTGGGAATCCACACGCGCTGGTCGTAGCGCAAAACCGCCGAAGTAAACTCGTAGGGGTAGACCGCATTGCATACCGTGTCGATCAGCTCGAGCTTCACCGTATAGCTTCCCGAGTTAGGAACGCGGTAGGTCGTGACGCGCCCCGTGTCGACCACGCCGTTGGGGAAGGTCCAGCGAAACTGGTAGTCTATGCTGTCCAGGGTGTAGGTCACGTTTACGCGGATGCGCCCGTCTTTGCAGCTGTCGGGAGCCACCTTGACGTCGGGCGCAGGGAGGTCCGGGTCAAAAAACACGCTGGCGAAGGCGGTGTCGGTGGTTCCGCATACGGTATCGCGGACCACCAACCGAATCACGTGGTTGCCGGGCGACGCAAACCGGTGCACGACGGTATCTCCGCTTTGAGGCGAGCCGCCGTCGAAGGTCCAGTTAGACTGCTGGGCGTCGATGCTGGTGCTCCAGGCGCGGACTTCAAACCTTCGGTCGCAGGCTTGGTATTCGTGTTCAAAGCTTGCTTCGGGAAAAATACCTTGGTCGTGAGCGATGACCAGTGAGGTGGTGTCTTGGATATCGCAAATCGTATCGATGGCGGTGAGGCGGATGCGGTAGGTTCCTTTAGTGAATCGCACCGTGGGCTGAAAGTCCGACGACGTTTGCCCGTTTCCAAAGTCCCAAATGAATTTGTTTGCGTTGGTCGAGCCGTTGGTGAACTTAACGATTAAGTCCTCGCATAGGGTGTCTACGTCGGAGTCAAAGTTGATGCTTGCGTCGGCCGTTACGCTGGTTTCAAAGTCAATTTTGATGACGCCCAAGTTGCAGTTGCTCGAGTTTCGGGTGGGTCCCGCAACCCCCGGGGTGGTCGGGAAGCTCTGGCCGCCGCAGGCCGCGCAGACCGCTTGAAAAATGTTGCCGCGCGGGGAGAAGCGAGAGGTTCCGCCGTCGACGTGCTCGCTGGAGGTTCCGCCAAAAAACGTGGCGTAGCTCAAGGCCTGCGCGTTTCGGGAGAGCACCATGAAGTAAAAGTCGCTTCCGTCGGTGGTCGGCCGAAGGGCATTGGCCGTCACGGGGAGGCCCGAGGTCGTGCCGCCCAAGGATCCTCCGTTCACGCCGCCGCCCCAACCCGAGAGGAGGATGTTCAGGCAGTCGTCGACGTTGAAGGCGCTGGGCACCAGGTTGACGATGCTGTTGGAGGTTCCAAAGCGCGACGAGAACAGGGTTTGATCGAGGTCGGCGTTGAGTTTGTGGATGAACTGGCTTCCGTTGGGCGTTCCCCAGGTGCCTGAGGTCTGCGGGTAGATTCCGAGGCTCTGTCCAAACACGTATACCGCGCCGTACTTGTCCAGGTCGATGAAGAAGGATTGGTCGTTGCCGGTGGTCCCCAGATACGTTGCTTGTTCAAGGGCGCCCGCCGCGCTGAGGCGGGCAATCCAGCCGTCCACGCCGCCGCGGGCGGTGGCGTGGAGTCCGCCCGAAGTGCTGGGAAAATTGGTCGAACGGGTGCCGCCCGTGACGAAGATTTTGCCGTTTTGGTCTACTTTGATGCCGTACCCGGCCTCGTGGTTACTGCCGCCGAGCAGCGTCGCCCAGCGCATCGCAGAAAGCGACGCGTTCATTGAAAAGGCCACGGCGTCAATCGACGTGATGCTTCCTGCGGCGCCCGGGAAGGAGGAACTTTGCGTCGAGGTAACCACGTATATCTGGTCCTGGCTGTCGACGACGACCTCACCGCGCATCGGGTCGCCGTAGTTCAGGGCGATTCCGAGGTTGAGCCCCTCGTTGCCCGCCGTTCCGACAAAGGTCGACGCCGAAAGGGCGGTGCCGGTTGGGTTGACCTTCAAGACAAATAGGTCGACTCCGTCTTCAAAGTCAAACGACAGCGGCGAGCCGGTCGAACCGTTTGCTGGCGGTCCGCCATTAAAACTCACGTCGTAGGCGCCGGCAGTCGTCGGAAAATTGCCGGACCCCGTCGTTCCCATGATGACGAGCTCGCCTAGGGAATTCACCATCATGGAGTGGGGCTGGTCGGGGCCGTCGCCGCCGAGGTAGGTCGAGTAGAGGCGCTGCGAGCCGTTGGCGCTGAACTTGGTCAGGCCAATGTCCATGGTAGAAAAGCCCGAGCTTGGGTCGTTGTAGCTCGCGTCGAAGGCACCGGGTGTGGTTGGGTAGCCCACGTCAAATACGATTCCGCCACCGTACAAGTTTTCTTGGTTGTCGTAGGTCGCCGTGTATCCCCAGTTGTCGGCGGTGGAGCCCGAAAAGCTGGAAAAAACCAAGTTCGGATCGATGACCAAGGTGTCTCGGCGGCGGTAGGGTCCAAGTTCAAAGGTCACCCGGCCGTCGGGGCTAAGGCGGTAGGCCACCGATACCGGCTTTTTGCCCGATGCGCCAAGGGTGTAGGCGACGGGGCGGTCTTCGATCCACGTTCCAAGGGCCGTCTCGAGGCGGAGTTCGCCTTCGGCGCCCAATTGGGGTTGGCAACCTTGGATCCGTAGCGCGATTTGCGACGGATCGGCTCCGGGGCGCACGTGCCACTCTGACTTCAGCGTGCCGTGGGCGTGCACCACAAAGTCGATGCCCGGGTACACTTCGGCGGTGTGCCAGTCTTCATACTCGGGGACGTTGCGCACCCATCGGGCCGGGTTGTTGCCCTTGAGGTAGTGGCGCGGACTCGGCGTCGCCTGGCTTCCGGCGGACCGTGCCTGAGGCTGGGCGCCTTCAAAGTCGACAAATAGGGCATGTGCGTCGGGCCAGGATTCGGGCCATTGGTGGGTAGGGTAGTGCGGATTGGGCGTTCCGCCGCCGCGGTGCTTGGGGTGTACGACCTGAATGCGGTAGCCCTGGTCGTGCCAGAATACGGCCCCGTCGCTCAGGGCGGTCTTGGCCCGAAACGCCCCGTCCCATTGGCCCAAATTGGGCACCACGAGGGGCTGTGCTCCAGTGCAAAGGGACACGAGGAACGAGAGGGTCAGAGCGGTTCGGCGCACAGGGCAAGTTAGGAATAAAGCTCAGGCGATGCGGGTTGCTACGAGGTAGAGGTGGCCGGCAGGGCTTGATAGGCGAGTAGCTACCAAAAAACGTTCCGAAGATTCGCCAAGGCGCAAGCGTTTGCGCAGCACGTCGGCCCGTTCCGGGAAGGCTCGGGACAGTACGCTCGCCTCCGTGAGGTGCGTCGGCAAGCTGGTGTACACCGCCTCCACATTAAAAATGCGGCAGCCTGGTACCTCGCGCAGCTCTTCAGTCGTGAACAGCCGGCTGTCGGGGTGCAGGCCCTTGAGGCCGTGATGGGCCGCCCACGAGGCCGTGCCGCGGGCGGCAACCAGCACCGAATCGGGGTCGTATAAATAGGCGCCGACGGAGCTCGCCCGCTCCACGGTGGCGTTAGGGTCCCGCGTCCACCGCATTAGCTCACGTCCCCCTTCGTCTACCGAAACGGCGTACACGAGTAGGGGCGCAGTCCGCGCCCTGGGCAGGTGAACCACCAGCTCCTTGACTTCGCGTTGCGTGCTGAGGTAGGTGAGGGATTCCGCGCCCGGAAACCAACGCGCCGCTTGCTCCGCGTCAAGCATGGGCGAAAGCTTGAGTACCACGTGTGCAGCCCACTGCTGCCAGGTGCTCAGGTGCGCAAGGGGGTTGGGGCTGCCCAAGTCGCTGAGCGGAAGGCGTCCGCGCGACGAACGCCGCGAAGGGTCCACGTACACCACGTCAAATTGATCGGGAGCGAACTGCTGCGATTCGGCTAAGCTTTGAACCACCTGCCGGCCTTGCGGAGCGCCATTCCACCGCAGCAGCTCCGCGAGGTAGGAATCCGGTTCCACTGAGGTCACGCGCGCACCGGCGGCTTCCATGCCCCACGAGTCGATGCCGCTTCCCGCGCTCAAGTCAAGCGCGGACCATCCCGCTGTAGACACGTGCCGGCTCAGCCAGTTCCCCCGCCAGAGGGCCGTGGCTTGGGAACTTGCCTGTTCGGCGTTGGCCGCCGGAGGCGGGGCAAAGTTAGGCTGGTCCATGAGGAGCGGCCATTTGGCTCGGTAGGCGTCTTCGTGCACGAGCCAATCTTTTTCGGCAGGCAGCAAGTCGTAGCTGCCCCACAACAAGGGCCATTGGGAAACAGGCCCTTTGCGCCGCAATTTGCCTCGGATTCGAAGGAGCTGTTCGTGCCGAATCATGCTGCAAAAGTCGTAAACCTGAGGCCAAGTAATTTGGTGATTTGCGGTATCTTTCGGGGATGAATTCACGGATTTCAAAAAAATTAGGGGTCGCGGTCCTGACTTTCTATGGGCTGATGTACCAAGCCTCAGCGCAGGTCGTTTTAGCTCCCTGGTCCGAGGCGTTTAGCGGAGTTACCAAAGGCACGCCTAATTACAACGCGGGTTCGACCATTCCAACCGGGTGGACCCGAACTCCCGCCACCACGGGAAACACCCCGCCCACTGCGACGTATTGGTGGGGTGGCAGTCAAGGTTTGACCCACACGCGCGCCGGCGGTGGAGCTACAGGACCTGCGGCGGACCGCACCACAGGCACGGGAGGGTATGTGTACGTGGAGTCGAGCGGAGGCCCCGGCAACTCGGTAGCCAACTTGATTTCTCCGCCCATTAGCACGGTGGGAATTGCCACGCCGGAATTGATTTTTTGGAAGCACCAGTACGGTGCGACCATGGGGCTGCTCAAAGTCTACACCCGCCCCTTCGGCGCCACGGCATGGGACGCCACGCCCATTTACACCGGAACGAACGCCAACCTTGGGGACGTTTGGACCCGGGTCGCAGTGACCTTGCCGTCGAACTACGTGAACGACACGCTTCAATTGCGCTTTGAAATGACCAAGCCTGCCGGCGGCGGCGGACCCGTCGGCGGCAATCAATTTGGCGACCTAGCGATTGACGACGTGTCCATTGCGCAGCTGGTGACCTGCCCGGCGCCGAGCAACCTGGTGGCCACGCGGTTATCGGCAACTTCGATTCAGCTGAGCTGGACCACGGGCGGAGCCACGTCGTGGCGCGTGAGCTACGGCGCCCAGGGTTTTAACCCGGCAACCGGTACTAAGCTGAACGCTACGAGTAACCCGTTTGTGGTCACTGGACTTTCGCCCTCGACGACCTACGAGTTCCGCGTCAAGGACAGCTGTTCCGCCACCGACGTTTCGGGATGGTCGTCGAGTGCCAAAGCCATGACCGATTGCGGTCCCGTTCCCGCTCCCTGGATGGAAGACTTTGAGGACGCGAACTGGGTAGTTCCGGCGACGCACTGGGCCTACGGCGCCATTGATACCTGCTGGTCACGCCCCGCGGGAGCCAACTACTGGTGGCGCCCCAACAGCGGTCCTACGCCTACGGCCTTAACGAACATTGGTACCGGACCGAGTTCGGACCACACGACGGGATCCGGCCGCTACATGCATGGCGAAGCCCAGACCGGGACCGGCGTGGCAGTGCTCCGCAGCCCCAACGTTCTTCTCGCAGGCCTGCTGAATCCAGAACTCCGCTTCTACTACCATCAGTTTGGTGCGCAAATCGACAGTTTGGTGGTTAAAGTATTTCGCAACAATACCGAAACACGCGTTTGGGGCAATACCCAGCAAACGGCTTCGTCGACCGCTCCGTGGACCGAAGCCGTAGTATCGCTCGCCAGTTACCTGCCCGACACGGTGCAAGTCCGCTGGTATGCCTACCGCTCGCCGAGCAACCAAAACCAGGTGGACGTGGCAATTGACGACGTGTCCATCGACAATCCGCCCGCCTGTCCCAAGCCTACTAACCTCACCGTGACGTCAACAACTCAGTCCAGCGGAACGATGACTTGGAACCCCACGGGGGCGGGCACCTATGAGGTGCGCTACGGCCCGCTGGGTCAAGTTCCGTTCAGCGGGACTACGGTGACGGCTACGTCGAATCCGTTTACGCTTGTCGGCCTTAGCGCGGGAACGGTCTATGCCGTTTCGGTGCGCAAGGTTTGCAGCACCACCCTCAAAAGCGCGTGGAGCACCATTGACACCCTTGTAACGCTCTGTGGTGTAGTATCTGCACCCTACGTAGAGAACTTTGAGTTTGGCTTTGATCTTGGTCCTGCTAGCGGACAATTTTGGAATCAAAATTCTACGATTGGTGCGTGCTGGACCAGAATTCCGACCAGCAGCGGCACTACGCCGACCTACCACTGGGGCGGAGGACAAGGTGCAACGCCTACTCCGAATACTGGGCCTAACAACGACCACACTACGGGATTAGGCAAGTACGTTTACACCGAGGGCGGCTTTGGAAACCCGGCGGGTTCTGTGCGCGTGGCTACCCTTACTTCGCCGCAGATTATTTTGTCGGCTCTGACGGCTCCAGAGCTCCGCTTTTGGTACCACATGCAGGGGGCGACCGTGGGCTCGCTCTCGGTCGAAGTTCAAACTGGCTCGTCGACCTCTCCCTTTGTAGTGATTGATTCTATTGTGGGCGCTCAAGGTGCCCAGTGGAACGAGCGCGTCGTTTCCTTGACGGCGTACGGCAACCAAACCGTGCGGATTCGGTTCCGCTCGCGGACCTTGGGCAGCACGCCGGCGACGCAAGCCGACATTGCCATCGACGACTTTTCGGTGAAGAATGCGCCTCCTTGTCCGCCCCCGACGGCCCTTACCGTGACGCCGTTGACCGCAACTACGGCTTCAGTAGCCTTCACGAATTCAGGGAACGGCACAGCGACCATTGAATACGGTCCCGTCGGATTTACCCCAGGAAGCGGAACCTTGGTAAAAACCACGAGTAATCCGTTTATTTTGACAGGCTTGACTCAAGGCCAGAGCTACCACGCATACGTCTACGACAGCTGCGCTGGAGGCCTGACCTCGACCAAGTTCGGTCCGGTTCAGTTCTCGACGTTCAACTGCCCCAACGGCTGCGCATACAACCTCAAGCTCCGCGACTCGTTTGGCGACGGTTGGCGGACCAATCCCCAGGGCACGCTCTTTCACGCCCTCGAAGTGGTCATTAACGGCACGGCCACGTCGTACACGCTGCCTGGGGCTACCGACACGGCGGCCTCGTTTGTGATTCCTGTGTGCGACAACGATGTGGTGCAGCTCCGCTTTGTGAACCGGGGCAACTGGAGCAACGAATGCGGTTGGATTTTTAGGGACGCTACGGGAACTATTGTTCACAGCGAGGCCACAGGCGGTCCGAACCTAACCACCGGCATCAAGTTTACCGACACCGCAGACTGCAGCAATCCCTGTCCGCCGCCCGCAGCGGCATTCACCACTACGGCCACCGGCCTGACCGTGAATTTCAGTGGAGCGACTTCGGTGGGTACCATTTCTACCTATTCGTGGAACTTTGGCGGCGGAGCTACCGGCTCGGGCGTAACGGCGAGCCACACCTTCAGCAGCTTTGGTTCGTATCCCATTACTTTGGTGGTGACCGACGGATGCGGCCAAATCGACACCTTAGTCGACACGATTAATGTGTGCACTGGCGGACTAGGCACCGTGAGCCACAGCGCCAACGGCTTGGTGGTGAACTTCACGGGTCCATCTGATCCCGGACAGTTCACGTCGATCACATGGAATTTTGGCGACGGCGGTACCGGCAGTGGCGCGAATCCGAACTATACCTACACAGCCGGCGGCACCTTTACCGTGATTGTTTCGGCCACCGACAACTGCGGCAACACCTATTCGCAGACGCTCACGGTTGTGGTGTGTGCGAAGCCTGTGGGGTACTTCACGTTCCGGGTGCTGCTGTCCAACGGTAGCGGCATGCAAATGGAGTTTGATGCCAGCGCCACGACCGGCGCCTCCCAGTACAACTGGCTGTGGGGCGACGGAACGGCCAGCGTCGGCGGGCCCATCATCAACCACACCTACCCGGTGGCTCAGCTTGGTTACACGGTACGCCTGATTGTTTCGGCCTCGTGCGGAATTACCGACACCGTCTACCACAGCTTGCGCGAATTGGGATCCATTGAAGGCGATGCTACGGCGGGATATTGGGCGCCCAACCCGATTCGCTCGGGTGCGCCCATGTACTGGATGGGCGGTGCTGAAGTGAGCCCTGAGTCGGTATCGCTGTTTACCGCAGACGGGCGCAGCCTGGGAATTCAGACGACTGATGATGGCATGCTGATCATGCCCGCGGTTCCTGCCGGTCTATACTGGATGCAGTGGACCGAAGCAGATCGTCCGCGTCGTGTCCAAATTGCCGTATTCGACTGATACCTTTGCCGAGTGGAACTCGTACTTGCTTTTTTAACGCTGGCCTTTTTGGAGGTCGTCCTCGGAATCGATAACATCATCTTTATCAGCATCTTGACTAACAAGTTGCCCGAGGAGATTCGCAAAAAAGCCCGTACTCTGGGGATTGCGCTGGCCTTGGTCTTTCGTGTGCTGATGCTGCTTTCGATCACGTGGATCATGGGATTCCAAGAAGAACTCTTCCGTTTGGGTGACCATCCCGTCAGCGGGCGCGATTTAGTGCTTCTAGCGGGTGGAATTTTCTTGCTGTGGAAGTCGACCAAAGAGATTTACGAGATTACTGAGGCGGGTGGAGCCCAGCACGGCCAAAACTCAAACGTCGCGAAGAGTTTTGCGGGAATCATTGTGCAAATCGCAATTCTAGATATCGTATTCAGCTTTGACTCCATCTTGACGGCCATCGGAATGACCGACGACCTCCGCATCATGATTGCCGCGATCGTGGTGGCTATGTTCGTGATGCTTCAATTTAGCGGACCCGTATCCAAGGTCATAGAACGTCACCCGTCGTTGCAAATTTTGGCACTAGCCTTTTTAATCCTAATCGGATTTATGCTCGTCGCCGAAGCTGCGGGATACCATGTTCCCAAGGCCTACATCTATATGGCGGTTGGATTTTCGCTGGGCGTTGAGGTCCTCAATATTCGCGGAAAAGTTCGCGGGGGCGGTCCCACCTCAAAGGGTCACTAAACCTCGTGCACGAATAGGTTTTGGTCGAAGCGAACACGGGGTCCGTACACGCCGTCGGGGGCGCGTTTACCTGCAGAAATGACCATGCAAACTTGGGCGCCACGCGGTAGGCCCAACAATCGTTTAATGCGCGCGCCGTCCATTCCCTCCATTGGGCAACTGTCAAAGCCGTGAGCTCGAAGGGCCAGCATGAAGTTTTCACAGGCCAGTGCGGTGGACTTGTGGGCCCAGGTAGCCATTCCACTTAAAGAAAAGGGTCCGCGCGGAATGGGCTTAAACAACCCGACCAGCCCAACCCATAGGGTTTTGAAGGGCCCGTAGATACCTAAAGGGCCCATGTCGTAGGCCAGCGGTACGATTTTGCGGTAATACTGGTACGCGGCCTTGAGTCGAACTTTGCGACTTTCGTCAAACTTGGCAAGCATGAGCGCGTTGGTTTCGCGCCAACGGTCCGGTCGGGCGACGGCTACCACGAGTTCTTGGGCCGTGCGCGCTGCAGGTTGGTTGAGGCAGAACGTGACCAAGGCCTTCTTTTTTTCGGGCGTTCGCACCCAATAAAAATCCCACGTTTGCAGGTTGCTCGAATTGGGGGCGAGCAAGGCGAGTCGCAAGCACTCCCGCATTACTTGTTCGGGAATAGGCTCGTCGGTAAACACACGCACGCTCCGGCGGCTTTCGACGACGTCGGTAAAGGCTTGGGTGTCGACAGCGGCGGCAGCCTCTTCGTAACCGTGACGGGGTGCATCGTTGAAAATGTCGACGCTGCTTTTCGTTGCAGAGGTACTCATGTATTGGATTTATTTATGGTTATGCGGGAATCAAACAAGCGAATCACGCACGAACTTCATTGCCTCAAGGTACGTTCTACCTGCATCGTATGCGTCGCGTCGAATCAGAAACCCTCGAATTCAAGTTGCGGATTGACCGACAGCGCAAAATCGCGCGCACCTTGGTGGCTTTTGCTAATGGGGCGGGCGGAACAGTGCTCGTGGGCGTACGCGACAACGGTTCGGTGGCCGGCTGTCGGGCTGAAGAAGAAGCCTACATGATTGAAGGAGCCGCGCAGCGTTTTTCGCGTCCCGAAGTTCCATTTACGGTCCGGATAGAGCGGCAGGACGGTAAGGATGTGCTCGTGGTCGAGGTTCCGTCCTCAAGCAAAGCTCCGCACGCGGCTTGCGAAGAAGAGACTGAAGCGTGGACGGTGTTCGTGCGTAGGGGCGCCGCCAACTTTAGGGCCAACCGCGTGCTCCTGGAAGAAATCAAACTGAGGATGCAGTCTGCCACCCAGGCCAACGTGCAGCACCTGGCGCTCATTCCTCTTCTTGATGCAGTAGAAGGACGTACTGCCTCGCGCCTCGCACGAGCGTCGGGCCTTCCCATTCGCGAGGTGGAAGATGGACTTGCAGTTCTGCTTCATTGGGGACAGATCCTAGCGCTGCCGCGCGAAAAGGGTTGGGTGTACCGCTTAACTCAATGAATGTACCCAGTTCGTACCCTATTAGGTACATGAATTGTACCACCTTTGATTAAGTCCTAGCAGTAGGGCCTCACACCCAACCAGGAGCCCCGGAAGGGGCTTTTTTTATCGGGTTAACGCCCGCTCCAGTCCGGGAAAAAGGCGAATGCTGGGCGCGAAGTCGTACAGGGGTGCACCTGCAAGGACTGAACAGCCATAGTATAATGCTTGAAGGTAGCTGCGGTAGGCTTTGTACCAAAAGTCGGACTTGAGTTTGGTCCGGTGGTACTCGTACTGGGGTAGGTCTCCGTTTTGAACCAGTGCGATCATAAAGGCCAGCCGACTTAGGTCGGCGTCCACTGCGGCAGACCAGGTGCTGCGCACGTCGAGTTGAAGGGCTTGCGTTTCCATGATGCGAAGCACCGGAGCGGAGAATCCTAGTGCCGCGGCAACGGGCAGAAACTCCATTCCAAGCAAATGTTGGTAGATCGAGGGGGTGGAGGTCAGTACCGCCACGTAGTCGTTGGTCAGCTGCGGGTCCCAGCCCCCATGTTCGAAGTAGTAGACCCAGAAACGGGCCTGAAAGTACCGGCTTATTAATATGGGGTATGTTTCTGTGCGGTAGCCTTCGGCGAGTACGGCCCGAGCGTGCGGCACTATGGAATCCCACGAGCCGGCCAAAAAATGCTGCATGATGCGCATACCGTGGTAGTAGAGCGGTACCTCGATTCGCTTCGCCATGGCATCGAGCGCGTGCGCCATGTATCCATGCTGGATGGTTTCGTAGTCTGCAAAAAAATGCGTCACCCAGCGGAAGGCGGCCGGATTTTGATGCAGTTCGAGGCAGGCCTCGGCGGTGGAAAGCCGCTGGCGGAATTCGTCTGCCAGGGTATTTGAAAAAAACACGAGCTGCGCCTTGCGCAACCCCCCCTCGGTCCACAAAGGATGATCCAGCCAAAACGACCACGACGAAATCGGTTCGTTGGTGGTGACCTTGAAGAGCATCCAAAGAAAGATGGACTGCGCGTTAAAATCTTCGTTTCGAATTCGTTCGAATAGGGCGTCTCGTTCGTCTTCGGTCCACTGCAATTTGTCGACGGTTTGCGTCCAGTCAAAGTAGTAACTGAAGCGTCCTACGTCTGTTTTGTACGCAGAAAAGTCCGCAAACCCGCAGTATGCGCTTAAAATGTCCAAAACACTTGAACGGGGGTCGCCGCCAGGAACCAGTCCGAAAAACCGCCGCAATGTGTTGTAGGAGACCAGGTGCCCGGTAGCCTCGAACAGCTGATCCTCGAGATGCTGGCAGTCGGTTTTGGTTCGAACGCTACGGCCAAATCGTCGCTGGATTTCGGCCCGTAGGGCATCTAAATAGGGGGTAGTATCTTTGACCGTCATGCTGCAAACCTACAGCAGGTACACTGAATGTACCCTGACTTGAGCCCCGGTGCCCTACTAGCTTTAGCGGTAGCGGCCGAAACCTTGAGTTTGATCCTCTTTGGACGGGCTAACACGCTGTGGCGGAGCCCCGGAATGCTCGCGTATCCCCAGCGATTTTTGCTCCTTCGCTCCGCATTGGTCATGATCTGGGTCCATATTGGGGTTGCCCTCCTGGCCCCAGGAGGAATTTCCGGAAGCTACCCGGTGCTCGCACCTAAACTGGGGCTTCTGCTTGCCTTGGGCATGGTGGGCGGACTCGGGCTCATGCTCTTCACGCTGAGCATCCGTTCTATGCCCGCCCAATTGGTTTTTTTTGGCGGAAGCCTTCACCTGGTCATGGCTGTGGCCGTCGGTTGGCTGCTTGGTGAGCTGCTGTCGCCTTTGCGCGTGGGCGTCATTGCAGTCCTGCTTGCGGCACAGGCAAGCATTTTGTGGCGGGACCGCGGTGTTTGGCGAGGTCAAGAACGACGAGTTCAAGTACTTCCTTTTGCCGTAGGACTGATCTGGGGCACCTATTTTCCGCTCTACGGTTTGGCGATTGCCGAATGGGGTTTTTGGACCACGGTGTTGCTGACCGAGTGGGGGGTGCTCCTTTTAGCGGTAGCGTGGTTTGTACGTAACCCGCAGGGAACTTGGGCCGATAAGTCCCTGTGGCGGAGCATGCTGGAACAGTCGGCCCTCAGCTCAGTAGCCCAAGCTCTGTCAGGCGCGGCGCTTTGGTGGGGTGGAGTGATTCTGCACAGTATTTTAACCAATTTCAATGTGCTTATCAACATTTCAGCCTTCAAAATTCGATTTGGAGAAAACTTGAGCATTAGGTACCTCGCGTACTTTGCCTTGTACGTCGCCCTCGCCATTGCCTTGGTGTTTGGTTCTTAAAAAAAAAGTGTACCTTTAAGTACCCTATACCCTAAGCCATGACCTTGGACATTGCTGTCCAGCGTATGGCCGATGAGCTGTTGCGCGTACCTCCTTTTGACCTTCTGTCGCTGGACCACCGCGTAGCCCTCGCCGCGCACATTCGCTTGGGCTTTTACGAAGCACTCGATGTACTGCCCCATGAGGAGGTGAGGGACGTCGTGTATGTGCTTACCCGCGGCGGGGTTCTGATGCGTACCGAGCCCAAGCAAGAAGAAGTGCTGCAGGCTCCATTGGTATTGTCGCTCCGCGGGCTTCGAATGAATGAAGCGCAGCATTGGGAGGTGATTTTCACTGAAGACTCTATGGTGCTAGAACTTCCCATCGCCGAATTGACCTACCTGAGTGGGCACCTGCCCGAATTTTCGGTGGCGCTGAGCAGCGTTATCGATCTTTAACCCAACGTCGGTTCCTCAGGGTGGTCGGCCGGAACCACGCGGGCATGGAAGCCGGCCACTTGTCCTTCCATATACCTTCGCAGGCGTTGGCAAGCGTCCTGTACGGGCCGTATATGATCCTACAAACCTTCGGCAGGCGCTACCTTGCGCCACGTGAAGCGCGTAACCCTTTTGATTCCGGCGCAAAATGCCGCCGAACTGTTGCCCCGCTGCATCGAGTCCTGCGCCGGACTCTACGACGAACTTTTGCTGGTTGATTCGGGCTCTACCGACGGCAGCCTTGAAGTGGCTGCCCGTTACGGAGCGCGCATCCTGCAGCGGGACTACGAAAATTCCGCATCTCAAAAAAACTGGGCGATTCCTCAAGCCAGCTACGAGTGGATTTTGTTGCTGGACACCGACGAGTGGCTCAGTCCTGAACTGTGCCAAGAAATTGAGGCGTGGCGAAACCAACCCGAAGGACCCGAAGACGGATTTTGGCTCTATCGGGCCAATTGGTTTATGGGTCGCCGGGTGCGCTTTTCCGGATTGCAAGGCGACAAAGTGGTGCGAGTATTTCGCCGCGACGCGTGCCGCTACGAGTCAAAGCAAGTGCATGCTGAAATCACGGCTGCCGGTCCGATAGGCCGTTTTCGCCACCGCCTTAACCACAACACCTTTGTGGACTTGCCGACCTGGGAAGCCAAGCTGCGCCGCTACGCCGAGTGGCAGGCCGGTGACTACGACGCCCGAACGCCCGTGGTGACGCCCTACCACACGCTGCTCAAGCCCGCGTGGCGGTTTCTCAAGCACTTTGTGCTTCGGGGCGGAATCCTGGACGGATACGTAGGCTACCGGGTCTCGGCCTATGCGGCGTGGGCGGTGTGGCTTCGGTACGACGTGCTGCGCCGGCGGAGGGCGGCTAGTCGCGCTTAAACGCTTGAAGCACCTGGCCTTGCGCGGTGAAAATGCGCATTCCGGCGGGGCCCTCGTCGCGCCAAGTGGCTTCAGATGCAGCTTCCACACGGAACTGGCCCAGGCGTTGCCCAAGGCTCGTGTAGACTTCGACTACGATCGGTTCCGAGAACGGATTGCGCAGGGTGAACTGATCCGAAAACGGGTTGGGGAAACCTACCAGCCGCAGCCCTTCGGGCTCGATCAGGCCCCCTAAGCTGCCGGCGTTGGGTGCGTTGGGGCTGGCGTGCTGGTCGAACACACTCCAGGTGTACGAAAGGTCCGCACGGCGGCCAAACGACTGGTCCTCCATTAACGGAGGCAGCCGTACCTCGTCGAGCACCACCCATTGTCCGCTGACCTGCTTGCTCAGGTAAAGGCCTTCGCCGAGGGCGTCCAGTTTGAAGGGGAGGGCCCCGTTGAAGCTGCTGGAACCGGCGGCCCACAGGACGAGGCGCCCTCCAGCGGGAACGCTGTAGCCGTTGAGGCTGGCCTTGCCCAAGTTGGATTTGCTGTCGCTCAGGTACAGGCCATTAAGGCTGGCTGCGGAACTGCCGGGATTCGCGAGCTCAATCCAATCTTCTTTGGCGCCGTTGGGGGCACTGGGCCCGTTCACGTTGGCGCTGGCCACCTCATTGAGTACGACGTTGGGAGCCGCGTAGGTGGTCCAGCTCGCCGGACTGCAGGGGGCGGACGTGGAAGCGCCTTGGTCGTCGCTCGCCGTCACGTAGTACCGAAAACCGTTGGAGACGCCGGTCAAGAGTCCGCCATAGAGCCGGTCGCCTGAGGCCTCGTCGAAGTGCCCCCCGTCGTCCCAGAGCACGAGGCTCTGCCAGGAGCCGCCAAACGGCTCGTAGTGCAGGGTCACCGTCGGAGTTGCCTCGTCCCATACCTCAACTTGGATCGGCAGGCTGCCTAAAGCGCCGTGCCCGACAATTCGCGGCGGAAAAACGATCGGTTCCACGTTGCCTTGCAGAATTTGAACGGTAGACGACGCCACACGGGTCGCCATGAACGGGTGAATGCCCGATTTCACGTGCGCCCCGGCGGCCTGGTCGAGGGCCGTCCAAAAGTCCAGGGAATCGTAGCCGTAGTCTAAGCTGCGAAAGGGGTCTTCTTCGACGTAGGGGGCCAATTGGGCCCGAATCTGCTGGTTACGGGACGTCCAGGCCGCGGGGTCGGTCAGGTCTGCGAGCTCGCTTAAAAACAGCCCGAGTCGGCGCTGGGCAGCTGGATTAGAGATAATCTTGGTGTACAGCGGATACGTGCCAAACTGCGTGATTCCGCGCGTGGCCCAGTTGATGTTGAACCAATCGATGCCAAAGGTATTGTCGGCGTCGTAGGACATGAAGTGCATCAGCCCGCTCGCGGGGTCCTCGTACAGGTAAAAGTTGTTCTGGTTGAACGAATGGTTGTCCCAGTGTCCCGTCGTGATTTCCCAGGCGAGCCATTTGAGGTAGTCGTTTACCTGGAACACGCTGTCAAGGGCGCACAGCGACTGGGTGCTCGTCGTGGCGTGAAGGGCGGTCACAAACCGAGCAAGGCCAGAATAGTCGTCGGCGGCCTTGTTGGTTTCGAGCTCGTAGACTCGGCGTCCGCCCGAACTGAGCTTGTACGCCCCCGGGCTGCTCCCCAAATTGGCCAAATTGGCGGGATACAGGCACTTGTAAAGGTTTCCGGGATCGCGAGCGAAGCGGTGCGCGACAAAATCGTCGTTGAGGTGCTCAACGTTGGCGTAGAGCCCGTAGGCTTGGCCGTTGATGAACAGGCGAACGTGGTTGACGCGCGGAGCCGGCAAGCCCAAGTCGCGCGCGAGTTCCCAGGCGATTCGGGCCCTCATGATGCTGGGGTCGTTGTGCTCTCCGTTGAGGTTCAAGTCCTTAACGCCCTGGGTGCGCGCCCCTGAGGTAAAGCTGTTGAACGAGATTTTAAACGACTTTTTGGCGCTTTGACGCGAGGTATTGCCCCGCAGGCGGAATCCCACCTCGATTCCGCTCACCGAAAAGCCGGGCGCCGTAAAGGCAAACTGCGCGTGGTATTCGTAGTCGCTCGTGACGTTGTTCCAAATCGCGTTCAGGCTGTCCGCGGGGATGCTGATGTCGATGCGCGGAACCGCGTCGGTGCGGTACAGCTGGTTCGCCGGCGGGTGGGGAAGTCGCTGCGCCCACAATCCGCCAAGGCTCAGCACAGCGGCAGCTAAAATCCAAGGTAGTCGCATTCCGTAAAGTTCGGGCTCAGCGCGCCGTTACCGAAACCTCGTCCACGAAGATGAAGGTCTCGCCGCCCGCACCCGGGTGCCAGGGCAAAAGCACCCCGGGATTTTTCAAGTCGACCTCCACCGAAACAAGCTGGGAGCCCGCCGGGGCCCGCAGCGTAATTCCATCACGAAAAACGGCGCTCTCTTCTTCGCTCCGCGCGCGCGCTCCCCATTCCAGCGACGCGCTTTGGCGGTAGCCGTCCGCAAACGTGGCCGTGACGGTAACCTGCTCGGGCAGGGCAATCCAGGACTTAATGTCCTTGAGAAGGCCTACTTCCACCCGAATTTCGCTGGCGGTGATCGGGCTGGGGTGGCTCAAACGCAGCGCCACGTCCTGTCCCTGAATACCGGTCCATTCGCCTTTGCGCCAATCGACGTCGCCAAGCACGCCGTCAACCAGGCTGGCGGAACCTGGATCGTACTGCGGGTTGGGCTTGCCCGCCGCTACCTGCGCCTGCCATGCGTTGGGCTTTTGCGTCGTAACGGCCACCGAACGGTGCTGCGTCACCCCGTCGCCGCGCACGAGTGTTTGGCTCTGCGCCACGGACTGCGGTTGGCCGTCGATCCAGGCGGTCGTTTCGCCCTGAAAACGGCGCGGAACGTTAATCCTCGGAGCCGGAAGCACTTCGCCGGCGGTGCCGTGGTCGACGTTCGCGTACGGAGTCAACGGGGAGGCCTGATCCCCTTGATTCCAGGCAATTACTCGGGACGTGCAGAGCTCGCGGTGGTCCAAATAGCTCCGGTTGCTGCGCAGGCGGTTGGGGTTGAGCAAATCGAGCGACTGCAGGTAGGTTCCGCTTCCTTTGCGCACCAAATCGGTAGACAGCCCTTGGGCGCGCAGGGCCACCCGGTCCCAGATCATGGGCCCCACCGCGTAGCGCGCCTCTCCGGGCACCAGCGGGTAAAGACCCCACGAACTCATCACGTACCACGCCGACATTTGGCCGCAGTCTTCGTTGCCTTGGTAGCCGTCGGGCCGGTCGCTGTACATCGTCTCGAGAATCTCGAGAATCCGCTCGTGTCCTTTGTCGGGGCGTTCGGTCGCCGCGTACAGCCAGGCAATGTGGTGCGACGGCTCGTTTCCGTGGGCGTACTGCCCGATCAAGCCCGTAATGTCGGCCTGTTCGCGACCTACGGTGGCCGACGGAGCCGCAAACAGCGCGTCGAGCTGACCTTCAAGCGTGCGGCCTTGGCTGGCCAGCATCGAAGTCCACCGCTTCAGGTCGTGCACCGGAGCAAAGCTGTACTGCCACGCATTGGCCTCGGTAAAGTGGTTGTTGACCTCCCGCGGTTCGTAGCGCGGCATAAAGTCGCCGTTGTCGCGCGGACGCATCAAGCCCGTCTCCGGGTCGAGCAGGCTTACCCAGCCCTGGCTCCGGCGCCAGAACTGTTCGGCAACGTCTCCGCGGTTGAGGCGCTGTGCCGTCCAGGCAATCGTCGCGTCGTCGTAGCTGTATTCCAGGGTTTTGGACACGCTTTCGGACTCGTCTTGAATGCTCAAGTACCCATTGGCCCGGTAGGTGGGAATCCCAAAAACAGGCGACTGTGCGGTCGCCACCATCGCCCGGAGCAGGCGCTCGGAGTCGATTTCATAGCCCTTGGCGTGCGCGTCGGCGAGCACGCTCACGCTGTGGTAGGCGATCATGCAGTTCGTCTCGTTGCCCGCCAACTCCCAGACCGGCAGCCGGCCCGACTGCTCGTACATGTCGAGCATCGTGGCGACGAAATCTCTGGTTCGTTCGGGCTGCACCAAGGCATACAGCGGGTGCGCAGTGCGGTAGGTGTCCCACAGCGAAAACACGGTGTAGTGCGCGTGTTCCGCGTCGCGATGTATCTGGCCGTCCATCCCGCGGTATCGCCCGTCTGCGTCACTCCAGAGGTTGGGAACACTAAAAGCATGGTACAGCGCCGTCGCATAAATGCGCTTTTGGGCGGCGGAACCTCCGCGAACTTGGGCTCGGTCCAGTTCTGATTGCCAAGCGCGTTCGGAGGCGCGCTGGCACGAAGCAAAATCGGGCGTCTTGCTGAGGGTGGCCGCGAG
>SYCM01000038.1 GCA_005786915.1 Bacteroidota bacterium
AATCACCGTGTTTAGGGCGGCAAATATAGGAACTGCCGGTGGTTCAGCAAGCAGATTTACGCCGAACTTTACGCCAATGAACCTAATCCACGTCGTGCGCATGTGGCCCGATTCGGGCGACCCCCAGCTGGGCAGCTTTGTGCGGAGCCACGTCGCCGCCTTGCGCGACGCCGGGGCGCGGCAGCGCGTGGTGGTTTGGTCGGGAAGGACCCACGCGCCCCTCCCGCTTGACGGAGTAGAAATCATCGCCGGTCCCTCGGTTGCGCCCGGCCCAGCAGGATGGAACGCCAAGGCGCGCAGCGTCCTTTCGCTCGGCCGGCCCGACGTGCTGCACGTGCACGGTTCCGGTGGCGACACCGCCTACCTCTTCGTGCGGAGCATCATGCAGTGGGGTCAGCGCACCCCGCGCGCGGTCTCGGAACACCAGTACTATGGCGACGGGCCCCTTCCGGGCGGAAACCTTTGGACGCACCGCCTCGCCAACCTTCGCACCGCCGTGTCGCCCTTTTTGGCCGAGCGGTTTGCGTCCGTCGGCCGAGTGGACGTGGTGCCGAACTGCTGGGATGCTCCCCTCGCCCACCAACGGCGCCAAGCCCACGGCGGCGGACGCCGCGTGCTCCACGTCGGCGATTGGATCGACGCTACCAAAGGCATTAGCCCGCTCCTCGAAGCGTGGCAAACCCATTCTGCGCGCCACCCCTCGGACCACCTCACCCTTGTGGGCGACGGAGCGGACCGCCCGCTGCTCGAGCCAGTGGTCCGCGCCACCCCCAACTGCAGCTGGCTCGGACGCATGGCCCCAGGCGACCTCGAGACTGAAATGGGTCGCCACGACGTGCTTGTGGTGAATTCCCCGCGCGAAACGTTTTCGATGGTGGTGGGGCAAGCGCGCGAACGCGGCCTGCACGTGCTCAGCACTCGCTGCGGCGGACCCGAATCCGTATACGGCAGCCTCAACGGCATCTCCTACCGCCACGGAGCCTACAACGACGTGGCGGACCTTGCCCAGGCGCTCCACAACCTACCCCTGCCGTCGGAACCCATAGAGCCGGCGGAACTCCGCGCCTTTAGGCCCGAATCCGTTTCTGCCTTGTTTGCCGAGCGGTACCGAAGCGTCGGCGTCCGAATCTAAAGCGAGCTGCTAGTTGCTAGCTGCTAGTTGCCCGTTAGCCCTTTACCGCAACGCAAACAGCGAGTCCACTCCGATTCGGCGGGCCGCCAAAAAACCTTCTGCGTGCTCCACGCCCATCACTCGGCCCCATTCGGCAGTGCGGGCGGTCAGGGAATCCCAAAACCACTTCGACGAAATCACGGTCTCGGGTCCGTCGGTGTTGGCTTGGTAAAACTGCGAGGCGTGGGCGGCCAACGACGCCATTTTGGCCTCGACGTAGCCTGAAATGTCGACGGTAAAATCCGCCTGAAGATCATAAAACTGAATGTAGTGGTAGACGTGCTCGGGGCGGAACGGCGCCTGCGGCTGGCCGTCGTCGCCCAACGACTCCCACTTGTGCAGGCCGGCCCTGAAGCAGGCCTCGACCACCATGGCGGAGGCCACTCCGTGGTCGGGGTGCCGGTCCTTGGGCGCGTTGCACAGCACCACGCGCGGCCGGTGGGTGCGCACGAGCTCAATGACGCGCTGCTGGCTTTCGAAATCGTTCACGAGTCGACCGTCGGGAAGGTCGAGGTTCACGCGGAACGTCGCCCCCAGAATCTGGGCGGCCTTCACCGCTTCGGCGTCGCGCTCGAGCACGGTTCCGCGGCTGCCCATCTCGCCGCGCGTCAAATCGACCAAGCCCACCGTATGGCCGAGGGCCACGTGCTTGGCGAGGGTTCCGCCGCAGCCCAACTCAATGTCGTCGGGGTGGGCGCCAAAAGCGAGAATATCTACCTGCATGCTCGGTTACTTTCCGAGCGCGAAGTTCCGAATTTCTGAATTAGTGGGCGACACCGTCGACAGGTGGCTGCTCACCCACTGACCTTTTTCGTTCACGAGGAACTTGTGAAAATTCCAGCGCACGGTGGCGTCCTTCGCGCCGTTCTTGGTCTTGCTGGTCAGCCATTGGTAGACGGGGTGCGGGTTGTCGCCCTTGATCGCGACTTTCTCCATCATCAAAAAGGTGACGCCGTAGTTCTTTTGGCAAAAGGCGCCAATTTCGGTTGCGGACCCTTTTTCTTGGCCCCCAAAGTCGTTGCACGGAAAGCCGAGGATGACAAAGTTTCCGCCCTTGGCCTCCTCCCACAAAGCCTGAAGCTCCTTGTACTGGGGCGTGAATCCGCATTCCGAAGCCGTGTTGACGATCAGCACCCGCTTGCCCTTGAGCTGCGCAAAGTCGTAGCGTTCGCCGTCCAGCGTGCGCGCTTGGAGGCTGTAAAAATCAATCGGGGCGTCGACGGGTTGCGCCATCGAGCGGCTGCAGCCAAGCAGGGTAGTAAGTAGGGACATGGCCAGTAGGTTCTTCATCATGATAGGTGTATAACCGCAAAACGAAGTTAGGGTTCACTGCGCGGACTACCTTTGGCGCATGAAGCGTTGGTGGATGCTTGGGCAATGGGCGGTGAACGCCGACGTGCGCCGCGGCGCGGACTACCTGCAGTTCCTGCTTTTTACCGCGGTCGCGACCTACCTCGTCTACCAAATGGTACCGGCTCCCAGCCCCAGCGTGTGGCTCGCGCTCCTTTGGGTGGTGGTGCTGTTCAGCGCGATGCAGGCCGCGTTTCGCGCCTTCCACGAGCCCGACGCGCTGTGGTCCTACCTCAATCAGTTGGTGCGCCCTGAAGAACTTTTTTGGGTAAAAAGCGCCCAGATCGCCGTGCACACCGTCGTGACGGCGGGGGCGGCCCTGCTGCTTTTTGGGTTGTTTTTTGGATTGCCCGAATCGGCCCAGTCGCTCGAAGCAGCGGCCAAAGTCACCACCGCCTTGCTGCTGGGTGCGCTGGCCCTGGCGGCGACCATGAGCTTTACTTCGGCCCTCGCGAGCCGAGCGGGCGCCAACCCGACGCTGATGGCGACCTTGAGCCTTCCGCTGCTCATGCCCACCGTACTCGTGGTGCGCCGGGCAAGTTCGCTGGCAGCGGCCAACCAAGAGTGGTCGGAACTGGCGATGCCCTTATTTGGCGAACTGGTCGTGTGGGCGCTTCCGCTCGCCTTAGGTAGCGTGCTTATGCCCTACCTTTGGAAGCAGTGAAAAACGGCTTTTCTATCGCTTGGAAAACCGCGGCCGCAGCGCTGGTTAGTTACAGCCTGGTCGCGGGTTTTATGGCCCCGGTTCCGCGGCTTTTTATCCTTAACGAAACCATTCGCAACCTCTACTTTCACGTGCCCATGTGGTTCACGATGATCGCACTGATGGGGGTGTCGCTGGGGCACAGCATCGCGGGACTTCGCAAGCCCGGAACGGCCGCCCTGGAGTCTGACCGCAAGGCCCGCCTCGCCGCAGAAGTGGCCCTGGTTTTTGCCGCACTCGGACTCGTCACCGGCATGATTTGGGCCCGGTTCACGTGGGGCGCCTACTGGACCAACGACCCCAAACTCAACGGAACTGCGGTGGCCGTCCTGATCTACCTCGCCTATTTTGTGCTGCGCAGCAGCGTGGAAGATCCCGAAAAACGGGCCCGCCTGGCCGGAACCTACAACCTATTTGCGTTCGTCCTGATGCTCGTGTTCATTGGCATTTTGCCCCGCATGACGGACTCCCTTCACCCGGGCAATGGGGGCAACCCGGCCTTTGGTTCCTACGACCTCGACAACGGCATGCGCGCGGTGTTTTACCCCGCCGTGCTCGGATGGATCGGAATCGGTTTGTGGATGCTTGAACTCCGCGACCGTTTGGCGCGTTTAACTCAATGAGATGCATATGATTCGTTTTTTACAGCAAGCTCCCCCCGTAGAAATGGCCGACGCCCTGCGCGCCAACGGTAAAATCGGGGTAGTCGTCGCGGTAGTGGCCGTCATTTTTGCTGGCCTTGTCGCCTACCTCACGTGGCTCGACCTTCGGCTGCGCAAAGCCGAGAAATCCGCGCGGTAAATGAAGCGAGGACACCTCATCGCCCTCGTCGTCATCGCGCTGCTCGTGGGCGCCCTTATGGTGACGATTCAAGACGCCAGCACCTACGCCACCTTTGAGCTCGCCCAGCGAAAGGCGCCCGAGCAGGTAACGGTCGTCGGACAGCTCGACCTGGAGCAGCCGATCACGTTCAATGCCCAAACTTCGATGCTGCGCTTTACCGCGGTCGACAAGGACGGAGCGCGCTGCGTGGTGTACTTCAATCAGCCCAAACCGACTGATTTTGAGCGCGCTGAAGAAGTCACATTGACCGGAATGAGCTCAGGCGACACCGCCTTTTTTGCCCAAGATATTTTAATGAAGTGCCCGTCGAAGTACGCCGACGAAGCCAAGCTGAGCGCGCCCTAATGGACTACATCGGAGAACACACGTTTTGGGCCCTTGCCGGGCGATTTTTTACCTACCTCGCGTTCACGGGAGCCCTCGGAACGGCGCTGTTTTATGGCGTCAACTGGCTGCGGCCCGGGGCCTGCAGCGGGCCCGACGAGCTCGGACGCACCAAAACTCCCGACCCCGCCTACCTCAACGCTGGCCGAGGGGCATTTGCCCTGCACAGCCTGGGGGTTCTCGGCATCCTTGGCGTGCTTCTGACCGCGATCCTGAGCCATTGGTTCGAATTTGACTACGTCTGGCGCCACTCGTCGCGCGACCTTCCGATTCAGTACGTCTTTAGCGCCCTGTGGGAAGGCCAAGAAGGCAGCTTCTTGATTTGGATGGTCTGGCACGTGCTGCTCGGATGGATTTTGGTGCGGAGCGCCCGCAGCTGGGAGCACGGAACCATGGCCGTCGTCGGGCTTGTGCAGCTGCTGCTCACCAGCATGCTCCTCGGCGTGTACGTGTTCGGAACCAAAATCGGCTCCAGCCCGTTCACCCTGATCCGCGAACTGCCTGAAAACTTGGGCCTTCCGTGGACCACCATCAAAGACTACTTGATCCGCATCCCGGCATTTCGCGACGGACAGGGCCTGAATCCCTTGCTCCAGAACTACTGGATGGTCATCCACCCCCCCACCTTGTTTTTGGGCTTCGCCGCCACCCTGATCCCGTTTGCCTACGCGGTCGCCGGCTGGGTCGAACGCCGCCCGCTGGAGTGGGTCACCCCTGCCCTGCCCTGGGTGTTCTTTGGCGTGGGCGTGCTGGGCACCGGCATTTTGATGGGCGGCGCTTGGGCCTACGAAGCCTTGAGTTTTGGCGGATTTTGGGCCTGGGACCCCGTAGAAAACGCCTCGCTCGTCCCCTGGATTACGCTCGTGGCGGCTGGCCACGTGATGTTCATCGTGAAGAAGAAAAAGACCTCGGGCGGACTGACGGCCATTCTGACGTTTTTGACCTTCATCTTGGTGCTTTACTCGACCTTTTTGACGCGGAGCGGGGTGCTCGGTGACAGTTCCGTTCACTCGTTTGTGGACCTGGGGCTCAACGGCCAGCTCATGCTCCTCCTCGGTTTTTTTGCGGCCGGAAGCCTGCTTCTCCTGCTGCTTCGGTGGAACGCCCTGCCTAAAAACGCCGCCGACGAGGCTTTTTCGTCGCGCGAGTTTTGGCTGGTGATCGGCAGCCTCGTGCTTTTGCTCAGCGCCGTGCAAATCAGCTTCAGCACCAGCATACCCGTTCTCAACAAACTCATCGGTCCCGAAGGTTTGCTCCCGATTTTGGGCGAGGCCATGGCGCCCCCGGCCGACGTGTTCCGCCACTACCACTCCATTCAGATCCCGGTAGCCATTGTGGTTTCGCTGTTCATGGCGGCCGTTCCGTTTTTGCGTTGGGACGCAACCCCCAACGAGATGCTGCGCCGCGTGCTGCCCTCGCTCGCCGTTTCGCTGGTGCTCAGTGCGCTGGCGGCCTGGGGGCTGAAGTTCGACCAGCCGATGTACACGGTGCTGCTGTTTACCGGCATGTTTGCGGCGGTGGCAAACTTGGACTACTGGCTCCGCTACCTGCGCGGAACCTGGCGTGCCGGCGGCCTCGCCCTGACCCACCTCGGCTTTGCCCTCATCTTGCTCGGAGCCCTAATCAGCAACGGCAAAAAGCAGGCAATCAGCCAAAACCCGGTGTTTTTGCACAAGGATTTCCCTGCCAACGAGCACATCTTGCTTCCGCTTCGCGACACCGTTTCGATGCACCCCTACTGGGTTGAGTGGACCGGCGAACGCCGCGAAGGACATTTTCAGCTGTACGACGTGCACTTCTACGGGACCAATCCCGACCAAACCCCGGGCGAGAAGCTGTTCACGCTGTCGCCCTACATCCAGCTGAATCCGCGCATGGGCAACGTGCGCGAGCCTTCCACCAAGCACTTTTGGGACCGCGACGTCTACACCTACGTGAGCTTTGCCGACATGCGCAGCACCGAAGAAAAGGAGAGCGGATGGACCGAAGAAATGGAAGCAACCATGGGCCGCGGCGAAGAGGTATTTGTGTTTGATTCCTACCTGATGCGCTGCGACAGCATTCTGGTCAACGACGCGCAAATGGTCCAGGAAACCGGAGATTTGGCCGCGCTCGACATGGCCGCCCGCTTGACGCTCAAGCACATGGACGGCCGGAGCGAAACGGTCGACGTTCCCTACCAGGTGCGCGGAAACCAGGCGAGCCCCGGAGAGGCGGAATTCCCCACGCTGGGCGTCAAGGCCCGTTTTGAAGGGGTTTCAGACGACCCCGGACGCTTCAAAATGAAGTTTTGGCGCAAGGCCCCCGACGAGCAGGAGTTTATTTTGCTTCAGGCGTTCATTTTTCCCTACATCAACGTGCTTTGGTTGGGCGTCGTGCTCCTGGCCATCGGAACCGGAATGGCGGTGGCCAAACGCCTCGCCGGCCCCAAAGCCGCTCCCAAGGCGTGAGGTACCTCGTCGGCCGTGGACGCGTAGGGGGCGCTTTGTCGGCGGCCCTGCCCGACGCGGTGCTGCTTGAGGGTCGCGGATTCACCGGCGAAACGGCCTGGGCCCCGGGCGACGTCGTCCTGCTCTGCGTGCCCGACGCCGCCCTGCCAGAAGTGGCCTCGCGCCTGCGCGAGACCGAGGCCGTAGTGCTTCACTGCGCCGGATCGGTCGACAGTTCGGTCCTCGAGTCGGCCTCTCGGGGCGTTTTTTACCCGATGGTTTCGTTTCGCGAACGCGTCGAATGGTCCGCAGTACCCGTGTTTGCAGAAGCCCACGACGCTCGCGCCCTGTCGGCCATTCAAGACCTCGTCCGCGACTTGGGCACGCCAGAACCCACCTGGACCGATTCCGCCACCCGGGCGTCCTACCACCTCGGAGCCGTATTTGCCAACAACTTCAGCAACCACCTCGTGGCCCTGCTTCAGGCCTACTGCCGCCACGCGGGGCTGGATTCGTCGGTTTACACCGCGATGCTCACCCAAACCGTCGCCGGCGCCCAGCGCGGCGAGGCCCGCAGCCTGCAAACCGGTCCCGCCGCACGCGGCGACGAACCGACCTTGCAGCGCCACCTGAACATGCTACCTGAAGAGTTGCACGAGATCTATCGCGCTTTGAGCACCTCCATTCAGCGCACCGCACCATGAACTACAAAACCAAGCTCGCCGGAATCAAGGCTCTTGCCTTCGACGTCGACGGCGTCCTTACTGACGGAACCGTGCAAATCCAACCCGGCCAAGAGCCCGTCCGCACGTTCCACAGCAAAGACGGATACGCCCTTCAAGTGGCCGCAAGGCAGGGCCTGCAGCTGGCCATAATCACGGGCGGCAAATCAGAAACCGTCAAAGAACGCCTCAAAGCCCTGGGCGTGCAGGACGTGTGGCTGGGAGCGCGCCACAAAATCGAGGCCTACGAAGAGTGGTTGGCTCGGTACGGACTTCGCGACGACGAAGTGCTCTACATGGGCGATGACCTGCCCGATACCGAGGTCCTGCAGCGCGCCGGGCTTTCTTGCTGTCCGCACGATTCCGCGCCCGAAATTCGGGCCCTAGTCGACTACGTTTCGCCCATTGACGGCGGCAAGGGCTGCGTGCGCGAAGTCATTGAGCAGGTGCTCCGCGCGCAGGGCCGTTGGAACCTCGAAGAATTTCGCAACTGGTGATCAAGCTGCCCTTTGAACTTCAAGGCTCGCTGGTGCTCGGCAGCGCCTCGCCGCGCCGCCGCGAACTGCTGGCCGTGCTCGGAATACCCTACAACGTGCGGACCAGCGAAGCCGACGAATCCGCGCCCGACGGCCTGAGCGACGTCGAAACGGTTCGCTACGTAGCCCGCGCCAAAGCCGAAGCCCTTTTGGCCACGCGCTCCGAGGGCGAGGTGCTCCTCACGGCCGACACCGAAGTGTGGTACCAGGGCAAACGCTTTGGCAAGCCCCGCGATTTGGCCCACGCCGAAGCAATGCTGCACACCCTCAGCGGCCAAACCCACCGGGTCATTACGGCGGTTTGCGCCACCGACGGCACGCGCTGGTCGCAGTTCGAGGCCGTCGCCGAAGTGCGCTTTCACCCGGTGAGTGCCGAGTTTATTAACCACTACGTCCAAACGTTTAAGCCGTTGGATAAGGCCGGCGCCTACGGTGCCCAAGAGTGGTTTGGGCAGTTGGGCATTGCGCAGATTGTGGGGACGTTCGACAACGTCAAAGGCCTTCCGCTCGACACCGTCGTTGAGGCCTTGGAGCCCTGGTTGCGCAAGGCCTGACGCATTCCGCGTTTATCCCGATATTGCAGCCCATGCTTCGCGCCCTTACTCCCCTGCTCTTTCTCGTCGCCGCCCTCGTCGTTAACGTTCAAGTTTACGGTGACCGCAGCCTCGAAGGCAGCAACCAACTCATTCTGCTCGCCTCCGCCGGAATCGCCGCCCTCCTCGCCCCCAAGGACCGCAAAACCCAACTTTGGGAGGGAATCCAAGGCACCATCTCCGACTCCACGAAGGCCATCCTCATTCTGCTTATGGTGGGCGCCCTCGCCGGCACTTGGATGGTCAGCGGAATCATTCCTACCCTGATCGTGTATGGACTTAAGCTGTTCACTCCGAGCACCTTTTTGCTTTCGGCCGCGGTACTGAGCGCCGCCGTGAGCTTGGCCACGGGCTCGTCTTGGTCCACCTCGGCCACCGTGGGCATCGCGCTCATGGGCATCGGACAGAGCCTCGGTCTCGCACCGGGTTGGATTGCGGGAGCCGTCGTTTCGGGCGCCTACTTCGGCGACAAAATGTCGCCCGTCAGCGACACCACCAACATCGCCGCGGCCATGGCGGGCGCCGAACTCACTGACCACATTCGCCACATGCTGTGGACGTCAGGACCCGCCATCATCATTGCCTTTGCGGTCTTTGGCATCAAAGGCCTCAGCGCGAGCGATGCGGGCGACCTCAGCCAGGTGGCCGTCATCTCCGAACTCCTGAGCGCCAAATTCACCGTCAGCCTTTGGCTGCTGCTAATTCCCGTAGTGAGCATTGTTTTGATTGCCCGCAACGTCGACGCCTTGGCCGCCATGGGCATC
>SYCM01000039.1 GCA_005786915.1 Bacteroidota bacterium
AAAGCTACCACTTTTGGGGACCTGATGCCGTCACCCGCTTTGTGGGCATGTGGGCGTTTGCCATCTGGGACGACCGAGGACAACGCCTCTTTTGCTCGAGGGACCGATTTGGAATTAAGCCCTTTGTGTACCGCCTCGACGAGAACGGCAACCTTTGGTTTGCCTCCGAAATTAAGGCGCTCAAGCAAAGTCCGGGCTTCCAAAAAAACCTCAACGTCGACCAGGCCAACTTGGGCTTGGGACTCGGATGGATCGGCTACGGCACCCAAACCTACTACCGCGGGGTCGAAGCCTTGGCCCCGGCCCACAACCTCATCGTCGACGCCTCCGGAATGCGCATTCAGCGCTATTGGTCCCTCGACCCTCAGGCGAAACGCTCGGGCGACCCCCGCGAACTTCAGCGCGAATTTGCCGAGCGCTTCAACCAGTCGCTCGAAATTCACCTGCGCAGCCAGGTTGAAGTGGGGGCCTGCTTGAGCGGAGGCATCGACAGTTCCGCCCTCGTGTCGAGCATGTGCCGCCTGCGGCCCGACCTACGCCAAAAGGTTTTTCACATTTACTACGCCGACTACGTCGACGAGCGGCCGTTTGCCCAGCACGTGCTCGATGCCTACCCGCACGCCGAGGCCCACTACTACAGTCCGAGCGGACGCGACCTCGAGTCCTACTTCGCCGGAGCCAGCGCAGCCGCCGACGCGCCCGTCAACGGCTCGTCGTTCCTTTCGCACTACGCGCTGATGGACCTGGTCAAGCAAACGGGACTGCGGGTGCTCATCGACGGCCAAGGCGCCGACGAATACCTGGGCGGCTACTTGCACAGCTTTTATCCGCTCTTTGCGGACCAGCTTCGCGGGGGCCAATGGTCCGCGTTCGCCCAGTCGTTTGCGGGCCACCGCCGCAAGCAGGAGTTTGGACTCGCCGAAAGCCTGTCGGTCGCCCTCAAAACGCTCATGGTCCTAGGCGGAACCGAACAAATTCACCAAGCCAAAGGCCGCCACGAGCTGGCCCAGGTGCTGCAGTACAGCGCCCGCGCCCTCAGCCTGAACCTCGAGCCCTACAGCAAGTCCTACCTCGACAACTTCCTGTACCACCTCATGGGCACGACCTCGCTGCCCACCATTCTGCACTACAACGACCGCAATTCCATGTCGTTTGGCATCGAGAGCCGGGTGCCCTTCTTGGACCACCGCTTGGTTGAATTCGGTTTTTCGGTTCCCAATTCCTCCAAAATTTCGCCCGAAGGCGCCACCAAGAGCATCTTGCGGGAAAGCATGGCGGGCGTGATTCCCGAGGCCATTCGCACCCGCTACGACAAAAAAGGCTTCGTGACTCCGGGCGAAATTGCCTGGCTCAACGGGCCACTTAAGGACCTGCTGCACACGTCGTTTGACGCGCTGTACTGGCTCGATTCCGCCAAGCTCGACCGCCTCCTGGCCGCCTACCACGCCGGGGACCGCCGCCACGCCAAGCTGGTGTGGAAGCTCTGCGCACTGAATTACTGGATTAAGACGGATTTCTAAACTAGCGGACGCGGTTGTGGGGTGACCGCGGTAATCCCGATCGGATTTTTGTAAAACATTTTTTACTTTTTGTAAAATTTCTTTTACATTTGAACCCACACTAACTGCAAAACTATGAGTCCCTATTTTGAATTTCCCGCCTCATGGAAGCGTCCCGCCGCCGCCGTGTTTGTCCTGAGCACCGCCGCGGCGCTCTTTTGGCTCATCGCGGGGGCCCCAGACGGCGGACTGATTTGGCTCCGCGGATCCGCTCCCGCTCTGGTCTACGGCGAACCCTTTGGCCCCGCCTACCAGGGACCGGCTTGGGTGGCCAATAACTACACCGACGAGCTCATGCTGAGCGTAATCACCCTCAGCGGAGTGCTCACGGGCTTCGCCAAAGAGCCCGTCGAAGACGAGCTGATTCGCCAAATTCGGTGGAAGGCCCTTGCCAACGCCACCGTGTTGAGCACGCTTTTTTTACTGCTCGCAACGTGGACCGTGTACGGACTTGCCTTTGTTTATGTGCTGTACGTGCAAACCGTGGCGCTCCTGGTGGTGTTCAACGCCCAGCTCGCGTGGTCGCTTCGTCGCTTTTATTCCGCGCAGCATGAAGAATAGCATCAAGTCGGAACGGGTGCGGCGCAACTGGTCGCAGCACGACCTCGCCGAAGTGTTAGGGGTCAGCCGCCAAACGATCAATGCGATCGAGCAAGGAAAGTACGCTCCAAGCCTACCCCTCGCGCTCAACCTAGCCCGCACCTTTGGCGTGCCCGTCGAACAGTTGTTTGACGGCGAATAACCGCGCCGAGGCGACGCCACTAAAAATCCCCTCAGCTTCCGGCATCGGGACTGAGGGGATTCGCTTTGTTGCCCCACTCGGATTGCGCGGGGGCCCCTAGCCCGCGCGGACCTGAGTGGGCTTGGCTGACGACCCTGGCTACTCAAGCCGGGCGGCGGACGCCGCCCCCGCTTTTTTTATGGGCCCTCGCCAGCACGGGCTTCACTCGGCGGCCCATAAAAAAGCCGCGCAGTGTTCTGCGCGGCTTGGGTCTCTTGTTGCCCCACTAGGACTCGAACCTAGACATACGGAACCAAAATCCGCTGTCCTGCCAATTAGACGATGGGGCATCTTTATTGGGACGGCAAATGTAGCGCGAGACGGGCAATTGCCCAAATCACTGTTAGAGCGGAATGTTGCCGTGCTTGCGCTTCGGGCGGTCCACCGACTTGTTTTCGAGCATGCCAAACGCGCGAATCAACTTCGACCGGGTCTCGTGCGGAAAAATCACCTCGTCGACGTAGCCGCGGGCGGCCGCCTGGTAGGGGTTGGCAAAGGCTTCGGCGTACTCGGCCTCCTTTTGGGCCCACGTCGCTGCGGGGTCGACTGCCTTGCTGATTTCGTTCTTGAAAATGCTCTCGGCCGCGCCCTTGGCGCCCAGCACCGCGATCTCGGCCGACGGCCACGCGAAATTGAGGTCGGCTCCGATGTGCTTGGAATTCATCACGTCGTAGGCTCCGCCGTAGGCTTTGCGCGTGATGACCGTGATGCGCGGAACCGTGGCCTCGCTGAATGCATAAAGCAGCTTGGCGCCGTGCGTGATAATGCCGTTCCACTCCTGGTCGGTTCCGGGTAGAAATCCGGGCACGTCTTCGAGCACCAAAAGCGGAATAGTGAAGGCGTCGCAAACGCGCACGAAGCGCGCCGCCTTGATCGACGCGTGGATGTCGAGTACCCCGGCCAAGACCGCCGGCTGGTTGGCGACGATGCCGATGGAACGGCCTGCGAGGCGCGCAAAACCCACCAAAATGTTCTCGGCAAAGTCCTTGTGGACCTCCAAAAAGCTCGCGGAATCCACCAGTTCCTCGATGACCTCGCGCATGTCGTAGGGCTGCTGCGCACTCTCGGGCACCACCGCGTCGAGCTTGGGCCGCCGCTCGTCGGCTCCGCCCGCGTAGGCCAAGTGCGGAACCCCGTCCATGTTGTTCTGAGGCAGGTAGCTCAAGAGCGTTTTAAAGCCTTCAATCGCCGCCACTCCGTTGGGGTAGGTAAAGTGCGTAACGCCGCTTTTGGTCGCGTGGGTGGTGGCGCCGCCCAATTCCTCGGAGGTGACCTCTTCGTGGGTCACTGTCTTGACGACGTTGGGGCCCGTAACAAACATGTACGAGCTGCCTTCGGCCATTCCGATAAAGTCCGTGAGGGCCGGCGAGTAGACGGCTCCGCCCGCGCAGGGGCCCAAAATCAAGCTCAGCTGCGGAATAACGCCCGACGCCAACGTATTTCGGTAAAAGAGGTCGGCGTACCCTCCCAGGCTCACAACCCCTTCCTGAATGCGGGCTCCGCCCGAGTCGTTGAGGCCGACAATGGGCGCCCCGTTAGCCAGCGCCAAATCCATGACGCGGCAAATCTTCTCGGCGTGCGCCTCGGCGAGCGAACCCCCGAGCACGGTAAAATCCTGGGCATAGGCATAGGTCAGGCGGCCGTTGACGCTTCCGTAGCCCGTGACCACTCCGTCGCCCAAAAACTGCTGCTGGTCCAGGCCAAACAAGGTGCTACGGTGGGTCACCAGGGCCCCCAGTTCCTCAAACGAACCTTCGTCGAAGAGCAGCTCGAGGCGCTCTCGTGCCGTCAGCTTCTTTTTGGCGTGCTGGGCGTCGATGCGGGCCTGGCCGCCGCCGAGTTGGGCTTCGGCGCGCTTGGCGGCCAGCGTTTCAAATGCTTTGGATGAGGGTTGTGCCATAACGCGAAGTTAACGACCGGCACCTTGGCAAGGTTGGCTCGTGAGCTGTTCGTTGCTTGCTTTCTTGGCCAAGCACCCCGTCGATCCGTTTGTTCGGATATAACCGGATTTTACTTTTTTTGCGAAAGCGCAAACTCGCTTAAGAATTGTAAATCAATGACTTAATATTGAAATCCGTTTAGAAAAACGAACCGCACAGCGGCATTAGATGCGCATCAGCCCCAGCGCGAAGCGCCAACCCAGTTAGCAGTAACAGGTGAAGCGCACCTAGTCGTTGAGCTTCAGCACCGCCAAGAAGGCTTGCTGCGGAATCTCCACGTTGCCTCACTGGCGCATGCGCTTCTTGCCCTCCTTCTG
>SYCM01000040.1 GCA_005786915.1 Bacteroidota bacterium
CGAACTTGAACTCTTCACCTTTAGCCAGCGCGTCGGCCAGGGATTGCCGTTGTGGCTTCCGAAGGGTGCCGCACTGCGCGAGCGCCTCGAGAACTTCCTAAAGGCCGCCCAGAAGAAGGCCGGCTACCTACCGGTGATCACCCCGCACATCGGCAATAAAGAACTCTACGTATGCTCGGGCCACTACGAGAAGTACGGCAAGGACTCGTTTCAACCGATTCACACACCTGAAGAGGGCGAAGAGTACCTCCTCAAGCCGATGAACTGCCCGCACCACTGCGAGATTTACAAGTCGTCTCCGCGTTCCTACCGCGACCTTCCGCTTCGCTTTGCCGAATTCGGAACGGTGTACCGCTACGAGCAAAGCGGCGAACTGCACGGCCTGACGCGGGTGCGCGGATTCACGCAAGACGACGCCCACCTGTTTTGTACGCCCGACCAGCTGCTCGAAGAATTTGAGAAGGTCATTGACTTGGTGCTGTACATTTTTAAGACCCTTGATTTTCCGTCGTTTAAGGCCCAAGTGAGCTTGCGCGACCCCGAGAATCCGACCAAGTACATCGGTTCGCCCGAAAACTGGGAAAAGGCCGAGCAAGCCATCATCAAAGCCGCCAAAGACAAGGGCCTGCCCTACGTCATTGAATACGGCGAAGCAGCATTCTACGGGCCCAAGCTCGACTTCATGGTGCGCGACGCCCTCGGTCGCGAGTGGCAGCTCGGTACCATCCAAGTTGATTACAACTTGCCCGAACGCTTCGAACTGGAGTACAAAGGCGCCGACAACGAGATGCACCGCCCCGTGATGATTCACCGCGCCCCCTTTGGTTCGATGGAGCGCTTTGTGGCCGTTCTTCTCGAGCACTGCGGCGGAAACTTCCCGCTGTGGCTGACGCCCGAGCAGGCCGTGGTTCTGCCGGTATCGGAACGCTTCAATAACTACGCGCAACAGGTTGTGAATCTGCTCGAAATGTCCGATATTCGCGCCCTCGTTGACGACCGGAATGAGAAGGTCGGACGCAAGATCCGCGACGCGGAAGTGCGAAAGGTCCCCTTCATGCTGGTGGTCGGCGAGAAAGAGCAGGAATCCCAAACCGTGTCGGTCCGCCGCCATGGTGAAGGTGACCTCGGCGCTGAAACGCCCGCCCAGTTTGCGGAACGTGTATGCGCCGAAGTGGCCGAACGGCTTTCTGCATTGTGAGTTACGAGATGAATTTAAAACCTGACCCCTCTGAGGAACAATAGACCTTCGGGACCCCGCCAAGGACGTGGCTACCGCGAGCCGGAAGCCGCCCACAAGATTAACGAGCACATTCGTGTGCCGAAAGTCCGCCTTGTGCGGGACGGGCAAGAACCCATTGTCATCAGTTCTCGCGAAGCCCAGGCTATGGCCGAAGCGGACGAGCTCGACTTGGTTATGATCGCCGAGAATGCCGATCCCCCCGTCTGCAAAATCATTGACTACAAGAAGTTCTTGTACGACCAAAAGAAAAAGCAGAAGGAAATCGCATCCAAGGCTCAAAAAGTAGTCATCAAAGAAATCCGATTTGGCCCCCAAACAGACGACCACGACTACGAGTTCAAGCTCAAGCACGCCCGAAAGTTCCTAGAAGAAGGAGCCAAGTTGAAGAGCTTCGTGTTCTTCCGCGGACGTTCCATCATCTACAAGGAGCAAGGAGAACTCCTCCTGCTTCGACTGGCTCAGGACGTCGCCGACCTCGGCAAAGTGGAGGCCCTGCCCCACCTTGAAGGAAAGCGGATGTTTATCTTGATTGCTCCCACCAAAAAGAAATAGTAGCTCAAATAATAGACCTGTACCATGCCTAAGATGAAGACCAAATCCAGCGCCAAGAAGCGATTCAAGCTGACCGGCACTGGCCAAATCAAGCGCAAGCACGCGTTCAAAAGCCACATTCTCACGAAGAAGGCTACCGACCGCAAGCGCCGTTTGACCCACGCTACGTTGGTGCACCCCGCCGACGTGAAATCGGTGAAGGAGCAGCTCGTTCTGTAATCCTTTTGTATTGTTCTCTGGTTTAATTCACCCTGCGTAAACGCCCCTAAGAGTCCGCTCAGTAGGTTCCTACCGAATCGGTCCGCGTTACCAAAAATCAATTTTCTATGCCACGTTCTGTAAATAATGTTGCTTCTCGTGCACGCCGCAAGCGCGTACTCGAAATGGCAAAAGGCTACTTCGGTCGCCGCAAAAATGTTTGGACGGTCGCCAAAAACGCCGTCGAAAAAGCCCTGGGTTACGCCTACCGTGACCGCCGCGCCAAAAAGCGCAACTTCCGCGCCCTCTGGATCGCCCGTATCAATGCGGGTGCTCGCCTGCACGGACTGTCCTACAGTCAGCTGATGGGCAAGCTCCACGCCAACAATGTTGAACTCAACCGCAAGGTATTGGCTGACCTGGCCATGAACCACCCGGAAGCGTTCAAAGCTGTTGTGGAGAAGGTTAAATAAATCGAATAGAGCTACTACGATGCCGCCGGTTCCGCGAGGAGCCGGCGGTTTTCTTTTGGGGTAAACGTTGGCTGCGGCCTAACGAGCGTCCGTTTCGCGAAGCAGCCAGTGTAGGCCGCCCGACGCGGCGCGAACGTAGGTAGTTCCGCCCTCGGACCACCGCTCAAGCTCGCTGACCGGACCGCAGGTGGCCTCAAGCAGCTCGCGACTCAGGAATTCAGGACGCAAAAACCAGCGCCGACCCTGGCGAAACGCGTGCGGGTGCGCGCGCAGGCCTTGGGGCACCCGAGCCCAAGGCAATTCGTTGACCGGACCCCAGGCATAGGCCATGGGTTTGGTCTGGGGGGCCGCGAACAACTGGGCGCCCGAGCCGGATTCGACGATGCGTCCGTCCTGGAGGACGTCAATGCGGTGGGCCCAGCGAGCGGCGTCGCGCACGTCGTGGGCAACCACAACTACCATACACCGGGTTTTGCGCTGCCAGGCCGCAAGCAACTGCAGCAGGCGTTCCTTGTGAGAGCCGTCGACGTGGCTGAACGGCTCGTCGAGCAGCAGCCCGCGCGGCCGTCCGAGCAGGGCCCGACCGATGGAAAGGCGCTGCTGCTCTCCGCCCGAGAGGCTGTGGGCAGGCCGTGACGGATCCATTCCAAGGCCCAAGGTGCGCATCATGCGGCGCACCAGGCGGTTTTCTTCGTCGTCTAGTTTGCCCTGCACCAAGTCGAGCAGGTTGTCGCGCACGCTTCGGTAGGGCGACAGCCCAAAATCTTGCTTGACCCACACCACTCCGGGATGTCCGGCGATCAGGCGGTCGCGCGAGTGCGGGTTCCGCCCTACCCAAACCTCGCCGGAGTCGGCAAACACCTGCCCCGCAAGGAGCGAAAGCAGCGTAGACTTGCCCGAACCCGAAGGGCCGTAGAGCGCCACGACCTGGCCCGGCGCCACCGACCACTCGGGCACCGACAATAAAAAAGCGCCCCGTGCCAGGCTGAGGCCGTCGGCACGGAGCGCGTAGGGGTTGGCCACGACTAGAGGTGAATTACCTCGCCGTAGGCGGCGGCGGTGGCCTCCATCACGGCTTCAGACATGGTCGGGTGCGGGTGAACGGCCTTGAGCAGCTCCATCCCGGTGGTTTCGAGCTTGCGCGCGGTCACGATCTCGGCAATCATCTCGGTGACGTTGGCGCCGATCATGTGGGCCCCGAGGAGCTCGCCGTACTTCGCGTCGTAGATCACCTTGACAAAGCCGTCTTTGGCTCCGGCGGCCGAAGCCTTGCCCGAGGCACTGAACGGAAACTTGCCCACCTTCACCTCAAAACCGGCCTCTTTCGCCGCTTTTTCGGTGTAGCCCACGCTGGCAATCTCGGGCGTACAGTACGTACAGCCCGGGATGTTGTTGTAGTCCATCGGCTGCGGATGGTGACCGGCAATCGCCTCCACGCAGATGATGCCCTCGGCCGAAGCCACGTGCGCCAGGGCTTGGCCCTTGACGATGTCGCCAATCGCGTAGTAGCCCGGAATGTTGGTGCGGTAAAAGTCGTCCACCACCACGCGCCCCTTGTCGACGGCGATTCCGACGCCCTCGAGGCCGATGTTCTCGAGGTTCGGCATCACGCCCACGGCGCTCAGAACCACGTCGCAGTCCATCGTGTGCTCGCCCTTGGCGTCGGCGTAGGTGACCTTGCAGCCCTTGCCCTTGGTGTCGACGGACTTCACTTCGGTCCCGGTGAGGATCTCGATGCCCTTCTTCTTAAACGTTTGTTCGAGCGCCTTGCTGACTTCCTCGTCTTCGTTTGGAACAATGCGCGGCAAGTACTCCACGATCGTCACCTTGGTGCCCATGGCGTGGTACACGTAGGCGAACTCGACGCCAATGGCGCCGGAACCCACGATGACCATGCTCTTCGGCTGCTCGGGAAGCACCATGGCCTCGCGGTACCCAATGATCTTTTTGCCGTCCTGCGGAAGGTTTGGCAGCACGCGGCTGCGTCCGCCTGTGGCGATGATGATGTGCTTGGCGCTGATTACCTGCGTGCCCGACTCGCCCTTCACCTCGACCTTGCGACCGGGCATCAAGGATCCGAAGCCCA
>SYCM01000041.1 GCA_005786915.1 Bacteroidota bacterium
GCTTGTGACGGCCCTGAGCGCGGTCGACGGAATCCAGTGGATTCGCCTGCACTACCTTTTTCCGACTGGCTTCCCCGAGGACGTGCTCGACGTCATTCGCGAGAATCCAAAGGTGTGCCGCTACATCGATATTCCGCTGCAGCACATCGCTGATAGCGTACTCAAGAGCATGCGGCGCGGAACCACCCACGCGAAAACCGACCGGCTGCTGGATGCCATGCGCGAAAAAGTTCCCGGCATCGCCATTCGTACGACCCTCATTGTGGGCTACCCGGGCGAAACGGAGGCCGATTTTGACGAGCTCCTCGATTGGGTGCGCGCGCAGCGCTTCGAGCGGCTGGGCGTGTTTACCTACAGCCACGAGGAAAATACCCACGCCTTTGCGCTGGAAGACGACGTTCCGGCCGAAGTCAAGATGGCCCGCCAGCAGGCCGTCATGGAGGTGCAGCGCGAAATTTCGCTCGAGCGCAACGAGGCGCTGATCGGCCAAACGCTGACTGTGGTCATCGACCGCGCCGAGGGAGACGCCTACCTCGGGCGCACCGAGTTTGATTCGCCGGACGTGGACAACGAAGTGCGCATTGAGGCTCCGGGAGTGCATTTGAAGCGCGGAACATTCGTGAGCGCCAAGATTGTGGGCGCCACGGAGTATGACCTCGAGGCGGAACTCGTTTGACGAGCTCCGAGCAGCGAGCTGCAGGGCGTTCATTGTGGATAAATTCCGCAAGCCGTTTGCACACGGCTTTAGGTCGTGGTTTACCTTTAGGATTCGACCATGTACCTCGTTTTTGACACCGAAACTACCGGATTACCAAGAGATTGGAACGCGCCGCTGAGCGACGTCGACAATTGGCCCCGGGTGGTTCAAGTGGCGTGGCAGCTGCACGGCTCCGACGGTGCCCTGATTGAGGCGCGCGACTTCTTGATCAAGCCCGAGGGGTTTAACATTCCGTTTGGAGCCGAAGAGATTCATGGCATTAGCACTGAACTAGCTCGGAATGAGGGCGTTTCAGCTTCAGAAGCCCTTGCGGCCTTTCAGTCGGCCCTCGATCGGACCCAGTTTATGGTGGGCCACAACCTCAAGTTTGACTTGAATGCGTTGGGGGCCGAGTACCTGAGGCTGGGGTGGGACGTGGCGTGGATTCAAAAGCCAGTGCTCGATACCATGACGCCGCAAACGGCAGCCCTGGTGGGGATTCCGGGACGCAGCGGCTTCAAGCCGGCGAAGTTAGGGGAGTTGCACGCCAAGCTTTTTGGCGAAGAGTTCGCCGAGGCCCACAACGCCACCGCCGACGTGGAGGCGACCGCACGCTGCTTCTGGGAACTGGTGCGCATCCGCCATTGGCAGCCCAGCCAGCTCGGGGTGCAGCCCGACCAGCTCGAGGCGTTTGTGACAGCCCATCCGCTGATGGTTTCGCCCATTGGGCTAACGCATCGCAACCTCAAGGCGGCAAGTGCGGCCCTGAAAGCCCGCGATTTGGCCCCTGCGGCGCCAGCTGAGGCCCCTGCCGCTGCAGGTTCCGATCAGGACACGCCCTTTTTTCACCTGCACGTGCACAGTCAGTTCAGCGTGCTGCAGGCGACGACTAAGGTGCCGGAGCTGATCAAGCGCGTTACGGCCGACGGGCAACCCGCGGTGGCCCTTACCGATTTGGGCAACATGATGGGGGCTTTTCAGTTTGTTCAGGGTGTGCAGGTCTACAACAAAAACCGGCCTGAGGGAAGCCCCGAGCTCAAAGCCATCGTGGGAATGGACGCCTACGTGTGCCGCAACCACCTCGACCGCAGCCAGAAGGACGACGGCTACCAAATTCCGCTCTTGGCCAAAAACAAAACAGGTTACCACAACCTGGCGAAGCTGAGCTCCGTAGCCTACATCGATGGATTTTACTACGTTCCGCGCATCGATCGCGACCTGCTGCTGGCCCATAAAGAGGGGGTAATGGTCACGACCGGCGGCATGATGGGGGAGGTGCCGCAGCTCATTTTAAACGTGGGCGAAAAGCAGGCCGAAGAGGCATTCTTATGGTGGAAGGCTCAGTTTGGCGAGGATTTTTATGCCGAAATCAACCGCCACGGGCTGCCCGAAGAAGACGCCATCAACGAGGTGCTGCGCCGATTTTGCGCGGCGCACGGGGTCAAGGCGGTTGCTGCGAACAACGCATTTTACCTGGACGAAGCGCAAGCGGAGGCCCACGACATCTTGCTCTGCGTCAAGGAGTCCGAGAAAAAGGCCACTCCGATTGGGCGCGGACGCGGGTTTAGATATGGGTTCCCGAACAGCAAATTTTACCTGACGACGCAGGCCGAGATGCGCCAGCGCTTCGCGGATTGGCCTGAAGCACTGTTGAACCTCAGTGAGGTGCTGGGTAAGATTGAGAACTACGGGCTGGCCCGCGATGTGCTTTTGCCTGAGTTCGAGATTCCTCAGGAGTTTGTGCATCCCGACGACTCCTCGGACGGCGGCAAGCGCGGCGAGAACGCGTACCTGCGGCACCTGACCTATGTGGGGGCCAAGAAGCGCTGGGGCGATCCGGTGCCGGCCGAAATTGCGGAGCGCCTAGATTTTGAACTCGAAACCATTGAGCGCACGGGATATCCGGGCTACTTTTTGATCGTTCAAGACTTCTGTCAGGCGGCGCGCAACATGGGCGTCAGTGTGGGGCCGGGGCGCGGATCGGCCGCGGGATCGGCGGTGGCCTACTCCACAGGGATTACCAACGTCGACCCCATCACCTACGACCTACTGTTCGAACGGTTTTTGAATCCGGACCGCGTCAGCCTTCCAGATATTGACATTGACTTCGACGACCGCGGCCGCGACAAGGTAATTCAGTACGTGATCGACAAGTACGGATCGAACCAGGTGGCGCAGATCATTACCTATGGTTCGATGGCGGCCAAGTCCGCCATCAAGGACGCGGGGAGGGCTCTAGATCTATCGTTTGAAGAAGCCGACCGGCTGACCAAATCGGTGCCCGACAACTCGAGCCTGCCTGCGATTCTCGATGCCGACGACGCGACAATTCGCGAAAAGTTCCGCAACGAGGACTACGACAAGGCCGTAGCGCTGCGCGAAATGGCCAAAGGCAGCGACCTGAAAGCAGCGACGCTGCAGCAGGCGAAGGTCTTGGAAGGCTCGCTGCGCAACACGGGCATTCACGCCTGCGGCGTGATCATTACGCCGAGCGACATTCGCGAGCTGATTCCGGTGGCCACCGCCAAAGACAGCGCGATGTGGACGACGCAGTTCGACAACGCGGTGGTCGAATCGGCCGGCCTGCTCAAGATGGACTTCTTGGGACTGAAGACCCTGACGCTAATCAAGGACAGCCTCGAGCTCGTGCGCAAGCGCCACGGGGTAGAGATTGACATTGAGGCGATTCCGCTCGACGACGTCGCTACTTATGAGCTCTTTCAGCGCGGAGACACCGTGGGAATCTTTCAGTACGAATCGCCCGGAATGCAGAAGCACCTCAAGGACCTCAAGCCCACGGTGTTCGGCGACCTGATCGCGATGAACGCGCTCTACCGTCCGGGTCCGCTCGAATACATTCCCAGCTTTATTAGGCGCAAGCACGGCATAGAGCCGATTTCGTACGACCTGGCCGACATGGAGGAGTACCTCAGCGAGACCTACGGCATTACGGTGTACCAGGAGCAGGTGATGCTGCTGTCGCAAAAGCTTGCCGGCTTTACCAAGGGCCAGGCCGACATGCTCCGCAAGGCGATGGGTAAGAAGATCAAGGCGGTCCTCGACCAGATGAAGCCCCAGTTTGTGCTGGGCGGAATTGAGCGCGGCCACGCCGAGCCCATTCTTGAGAAGGTCTGGAAGGACTGGGAGGCCTTTGCCTCGTACGCCTTCAACAAGTCGCATTCGACCTGCTACGCGTGGATTGCCTACCAAACGGCTTACCTGAAGGCGCACTATCCCGCCGAGTACATGGCGGCCGTACTCTCCAACAACATGAACGACATCAAGCAGGTGACGTTTTTCATGGAGGAGTGCCGGCGCATGAAGCTCCCGGTGCTGGGGCCCGAAATCAACGAGTCCGAGGGGTCGTTCACGGTTAACCGCGAGGGCGCCATTCGATTCGGCTTGCTCGGTATGAAGGGGGTGGGCGCGGCGGCCGTCGACTTTTTGCTTCAGGATCGCGCCGCCAACGGCCCCTATACGAGCGTATTTGACGCCGCCCGACGCCTCGACCTGCGTGTGGTCAACAAAGGAACCTGGGAGTCGCTCGCGCTGGGAGGGGCGTTTGACCGCTTCGAGGGCGTGCATCGCGCGATGTTTTTTGCCGAAGAGTCTGACGGCCGGCCGTTCGTGGAACGCCTGCGCCGCTACGGCCAGGCCTACCAGGACCAGCTGAATTCCGCCCAAGTCAGCTTGTTTGGCGAAGACAGCGGAGTGGATACGCCTGAGCCGGCGCTCCCGCAGGTGCCGACGTGGAACAACCTCGAGCTGCTCAAGCGCGAGAAGGAGGTGATCGGAATCTACGTGAGCGCGCACCCGCTCGACGCCTACCGCTTTGAGCTCAAAACGTTCCGCAAGCAATCAGTTAGTGAGCTTTCGTCCCTTGAGGCGTTTGTCAGCGGCAAAGGTGCACGGGATTTTGCGGTGGCCGGAATCGTGACCAATGCGCAAGTACGGACCACCCGGACGGGGCGCGAGATGGGCAGCTTCGTGCTCGAAGACGAAGACGGCGCCACCGAGTTCGTCGTATTTGGCCAGCAGTTTCTCGATTTACGCAGCTTTTTTGTCAACGACCTGATGGTGCTGGTACGCGGACGCGTTCAGCGCCCCGCCTGGGCCCGCGACGACAACCAGGCGAAGCTCGTTGCCGACATCCACAAGATTCAGTTGCTCAGCGAGATGTTTGACCGCGAGGCGCGCGGACTGACGCTTTATGCGGCGGTTCAGGACATTACCCCAGCCACCTGGGGCGAACTGGCGCAGATTTTGCGCGCGCATCCGGGCAAGCAGCGCCTGCAGTTCCACATCGGCGACGCCGCAAGCCAGACCCAACTGCGCATGCCGAGTCGCGGGGCTGGGGTGCAAATCAGCCGGGAACTCTTGGGTCACTTGGACGAACTTAAACACTTTCACGCGGCGGTACGCCTCGACTGACATGAAGCACGCCCTTGCAGCAATCGGACTCTGGCTCGTCGCCCTGGTGGCGGTCGCGCAAAACGCAGTGGATGCCCAAGGACGGCGAACGGGTCCCTGGTCCGCCAAGCATCCCAACGGCCAGCCCCGCTACGAAGGCCAGTTTGACGCCGGCGTTCCCGTAGGCCGGTTTGTGTACTACCACGAAAACGGCTTTCGCAGCGCCCAAATGGACTACCGCGGGCGCAGCGGGGTGTGCGCCACCGAACAGTACGACGAAAAGGGCAAGCTAATGGCCCGCGGAATCTACAACGTCCAGCGACAGCGCGACAGCCTTTGGGTGACCTTTGCTTTTGACGGCACCAAGCTCGAGCATGCGCCCTACCGCAACGGCGTGCTGCACGGGGCCTACACGATGTTTTACCCCGACGGCAAGGTGATGGAGCGCGGCGAGTACGTCGACGGAGCGAAGCAGGGCACTTGGATGCGGTTTTCGGATGCCGGCGGCAAGGAGCGCAGCTCGACCTGGGCGGGCGGACGGCTGCACGGCGCCTGGACGGAGTTTGATGCCGACGGCCGCGTGGCGGTCACGGGAAGCTACATGAACGACCTGCGCCACGGCACCTGGACCTACCTCGAGCGCGGCAGCGTCGTGCGCACAGAGAGCTACCGGCGCGGAATCCTGCAAAAGCCCAAGCCCTGATGGCGCGCGTAGTGGTGGGGCTTTCGGGCGGCGTGGATTCGTCGGTGGCCGCCTTGCTCATGCAGCAGGCGGGCCATGAGGTCATCGGAATCTTCATGCGAAACTGGAACGACGCGTCGCCCACCCTTGAGGACGAATGCCCGTGGATTGAAGACTCCAACGACGCCTTGCTGGTCGCTGAGAAGCTAGGGATTCCCTTTCAGGTCCTCGACCTTTCGGTGGCCTACAAGGAGCGCATCGTCGACTACATGTTTGCTGAGTACGAGGCCGGCCGCACCCCCAATCCCGACGTGCTGTGCAACCGCGAAATCAAGTTTGATTTGTTCCTCGACGCCGCGCGGAGCCTCGGTGCTGATTTCGTTGCCACGGGCCACTACGCCCGGGTGGAGCGCGACGACGACGGCCGCATGCACCTGAGGGCGGGGCTCGACGGCGGCAAGGACCAGTCCTACTTTTTGTGCCAGCTCAACCAAGAGCAGCTGGCGCAGGCCTTGTTCCCCATTGGCGGACTTCAGAAGTCCGAGGTGCGAAGGATTGCCGCTGAAGCCGGGCTCGTGACGGCCGCCAAGAAGGATTCCCAAGGCCTGTGCTTCATTGGCCACGTGCGCCTTCCCGACTTTTTGCAGCAGCAGCTCAAGCCCAAGCGCGGCCTGATTGTGGAGATACCGCGGGATTCTGCCAAAATACAGGCCGTGGCGCCCGGCCGGCCCTGGGGTTTTGTGCCCGAAGACGGGGTCGAGGTGGGGACGCATCAGGGCGCTCACTACTTCACGGTGGGGCAGCGCAAGGGCCTGCTCGTGGGCGGAAAACCGCTGCCGCTCTTCGTGCTGGCGACGGACGTGGTGCGCAAC
>SYCM01000042.1 GCA_005786915.1 Bacteroidota bacterium
GCTACGTGGAATCCCTATCGGCTTATGCCCGCCAGTTCCTGGGCAAGCTCGAAAAGCCCGAAGTTGACGACATCAAAGGATTGGCCCCTGCCATTGCGATCGAGCAAAAGGTGAGCACACGCAACCCGAGGTCGACCGTGGCCACCGCCACGGAACTCCACGACTACCTGAAGCTCTTGTTTGCCCGCGTCGGAAAAACCTATGCACCCAGCGGCACCGAAGTCAAGCGCCACCGAATTGCCGACGTGCTCGCCGCCCTCGACGGCCTTCCTGAAGGCGCCCACGCGCTGGTTACCGCTCCGCTCGACCTGTCGGGACGCACTCCCAAAGCCTACTGGGACCTGCTCAGCAGCCAAGGGTATGCGCGCGTGTGGAATCCGCGCCAGGGCATCGTGCGGCTCGACGAGGAACCCCAAGCCAAAGGTGTGGAACTCGTGGTCGACCGCGTGCCCACGGGGCCGCGCGACGAAGACTGGGAGGCCCGCGCGGCCGACTCGGTGCAGTCGGCATTTTTTGAGGGCAACGGAACCTGCCGCCTGCGCGTCGACGACCAGTGCTGGGAGTTTTCAAATCGGTTCGAGGCCGAAGGCATGCGGTTCGAAGAGCCCACCCCCGGACTGTTCTCATTCAATACGCCCCAAGGGGCCTGCCCCACGTGCGAGGGGTTTGGGTCGGTGCTGGGCATCGACCCCGAGCTGGTCATTCCCAACCCCGGACTGAGCGTATTTGAAGACGCCGTCGCGCCGTGGCGGGGCGAAAAGCTGGGGGAATGGAAGGAACAGCTGCTCCGCGGCGCCGAACGCGCCGGGTTCCCCGTTCACCGAGCCGTGCAGCATTTGAGTCCCGATCACTACGCCATGCTGTGGAAGGGCTGCGCGCACTTTTCGGGCATCGACGCATTCTTCAAGATGGTGGAAGAAAGCACCTACAAAATTCAGTACCGCGTGCTTCAGGCCCGGTATCGGGGCAAAACGACCTGCCCCGACTGCGGCGGATCACGGCTCCGCCGAGAGGCTTTGGCCGTGCGCGTAGGCGACAAAAACCTTGCGGAGCTGCTTGACATGACCGTGCGCGACGCCAAAAACTGGTTTGACGCGCTCGAACTCAACGCCTTTGACGCGCAGGTTGGCGAGCGCCTCCTTCAGGAACTGCGGCATCGGCTCGACGTGCTCGAGCGCGTGGGACTGCACTACCTGACCCTGAACCGCCCGGCCAATACCTTGAGCGGCGGTGAGTCGCAGCGCATTCACCTCGCCACGAGCCTGAGCGCCGCCCTGGTGGGCTCGATGTACATATTAGATGAGCCGTCGGTCGGACTTCATCCGCGCGACGCCGACCAGCTGCTCGGCGTGCTTAAAGCGCTGCGCGACGCCGGCAATACTGTCATTGTGGTCGAGCACGACGACGTCTTTATGCGGGCCGCCGACACGGTGATCGACATTGGCCCCGGAGCAGGTCGGCTCGGAGGCCACGTGGTGTACAGCGGTCCGGGCGCGGACTTGCCGATGGCCCATACCCTAACCGGTGACTACCTGTCGGGGCGCAAATCGGTGCACCGCAAGGGCCTTGGCACCTCAGCCCCGTTCTGGATCGAACTTCAGGGCGCCCGGGCGCAAAACCTCAAAGACGTGACGGTCCGCATTCCGCTCGAGCGCTTGACGGCCGTGTGCGGAGTCAGCGGATCGGGCAAAACCACGCTGGTCCGGGGAATTTTAGTGCCCGCGTTGCAGAAGTTGCTCGGCGAGTACGGCGGCCGCGCCGGAGCCCACGACGGACTGACCGGCGACTGGCGCCGCATTACCGCGGTCGAGGTAGTCGACCAAAACCCGATGGGAAAGTCGTCGCGCTCTAATCCGGTGACCTACCTCAAGGCCTACGACGACATCCGGAACCTGTTTGCCGCCCAAAAGTCCGCGCAGCTGAGGGGCTACGCCGCCAAGCACTTCTCGTTCAATACCGACGGCGGACGCTGCAGCGTGTGCCAAGGCGACGGCTACGTCACCGTGGAGATGCAGTTCATGGCCGACGTTCACTTGACCTGCGAGCAATGCCACGGCAAGCGTTTTATGGCCGAAGTACTCGAGGTTGAGTTTCAGGGCAAGGCCATCAGCGACGTCCTCGAGCTCACGGTGGACGAAGCGATGGAGTTTTTCAGCGCCCACCAGCAAAAGAAAATCACCGACAAACTGCGCCCCTTGGCCGACGTGGGACTCGGCTACATTCAGTTGGGGCAGTCGTCGAGCACGCTGTCGGGCGGAGAGGCCCAGCGCGTCAAACTCGCTTCGTTCCTCGCGCGCGGACAGCAGGCCGACCCCGTATTTTTTGTGTTTGATGAGCCGACCACCGGATTGCACATGGACGACGTGCAAAAACTCCTGGTCTCGTTTGATGCCCTAATCAAGTTGGGCCACACGGTGCTCGTGGTGGAGCACCACCGCGACGTGCTGGCGTCTGCTGATTGGCTCATCGAACTGGGTCCAGATGGTGGACCCGACGGCGGACACTTACTGTATTCCGGCGATCCGCAGTTAATGGGGGGCATTGACAGCCCCACATCGAGCGCATTGCGCTGATTTATAGTACAATAAAGGTTTTTTACGAAAATTATACCCAATCTTAGCCTTCCGCCGGTTTTGGTTATGATTTTCGGTTAAGGCGGTTATCTTTGTTCCGAATCTATCGAACTGATTCGTCAGTGAACTAGGTTTATTGGTTTGGTGTGAGGCCCGGTCTTCGGATCGGGCTTCCTTTTTTACCCCCCCTTCGTCGAGGCCCTTGCAGCTCAGGAACGCTGGCGAAGCCCTTCGTACAGGACGACCGCAGCCGCGACGCTCACGTTGAGCGAGTCCACCCGACCGCGCATCGGAATTTTAACCCTAAGGGCATGGGCCCACGACGCCTCCAGTCCCCGGTCCTCGGGTCCTAAAATCATCGCCGAAGCCTGACGCCAATCTACCTGATGGTGGGGCGTTGCCCCGTCGAGGTGCAGCGCATAGGGCGTCACTCCCCGCTCGCGAAGCCATTCCTGAACGGCCTCGCGCGGGGCCGCAACAGTCGCCATTTGAAACAGGGCGCCTGTGGAATTTCGCACCGATTGGGGGCTGTAGGGATCGCATTCGAGGCTGCTGAAGAGCACCGCGTCGACCCCGACGGCGTCTGCGGTACGCAAGATGGCACCCACGTTACCGGGTTTTTCAAGGCCGTCTAGGACCAAAATCCACGGGTGGGCCGGAAGCTTTAGGTCGTCCAAGCCCTGCACGGGCTGGTCGAGCAGCCCGACGGCCACCGCGCCGTTTTCGCGAAGCACCAATTTCTCGTACACGGCAGCGGAACAGCGAAAGTGCTGTCCCCGACCCTGCGCCCACGCGGGCAGCTCGGCAGTTGACGGCTCCCAGAAGGTCTGCCGAAGGTTCCAGCCCGCGGCCACCGCGCGCTCGAGTTCGCGCACGCCTTCGACCAAGACCACGTCGTCTTTGCGGCGCAACGCCGGTTTTTCGCGGTAGCGGATCAGCTGGCGAACCTTGGGGTTCTGGGTGGAGTCAAGTTGGAGCATCATCCGCCGATTCGTTTGATTTTAAGGCCTTGAGTCTGGGCCCAGTCTTCGACTTTGCTGCGCACGTCTCCCTGCAAGACGATGGTCGCGTCGACGGCGCTTCCGCCCACGCTGCAGCACTTTTTAAGTTCGCTCGCCCAACGGACGGGATCAGCGTGCTCCACGGTGTCGGTAAACACCACCGTGGTGGGCTTGCCGTTGCGGCGTTCCAACCGCAGTTCCAAGGTGCCTTTGGGGGGCAGTGCGAGGTGGGCGTCGGCCTCAGTGGGCTCCGAGCGCGCGGGGATGGGCACGTCGAGCCCCTTGGACTGCAGAGCCGACGCGAGGGCCGACGCAAAGGGGTTGTCTTGGGGACCGCCCGTAGAAAAGTCACCGCGCTTGCTCATGTACCAACTTTTGGTAGAGTTCAATGTACTGGGTTCCGACGGCCGCCATGGCAAACTGTTCGGCCTTGGCGCGGGCCCGCTGGCCCATGGCTTCGCGCTTGCCGGGCGTGGTTAAGAGTTCGAGCACGTCGCGCGCCATAGCTTGGGTGTCGCCGACCGCTTCGAGGTAGCCCGAGTCGCCGTGGTCGACCACTTCGGGAAGTCCGCCGGCGCGCGTGGCCACCACGGGAACGTAGGACGCCATGGCCTCGAGGGCTGCCAAGCCAAAGGACTCGGATTCCGAAGGAAGCAAAAAGACGTCTGACATCGACAAGATGCGTTCGACGTCGGTCGATTTGCCCATCCAGCGCACGTCGTCCTGGAGTCCGCGCTGCTGCACGTCTTCTTCGGCCCGCGTGCGCTCCGGGCCGTCGCCCACCAGCACCAGACGCACGGGAATTTGGGTCCGCACTCGAGCGAAGACGTCAATCACGTCGGGAATGCGCTTTACCCGGCGGAAGTTGGACACGTGAACCAAAATGGGAATCCCGTCGGGAGCCACTTTGCTGCGGTCGCCGGCCGCGCAACGCCCGTAGCGGTCAAGGTCGACGAAGTTGGGTATCACGTTGATGCGGCGGCGAATGCCAAAAATTCGCTCGGTATCGAGGCGAAGCGATTCCGAAACCGCCGTGACCGCACTGGAGTGCTCAATCGAAAAGCACACGGCCGGTTTGTAGGACGGATGCTTGCCAACCAACGTGATGTCGGTGCCGTGCAAGGTCGTAACTACCGGAATGTAAACACCTTGATCCTCCAAGATCTTGCGCGCCATGTAGGCGGCGTAGGCGTGCGGAATGGCGTAGTGCACGTGGAGCAAATCCAGCTTTTCGCGCTGCACTACCTGCACCATCATGCTCGACAGGGCCAGTTCATAGGGCTGGTACTGAAACAGCGGGTAGTCCTGAACCTGCACCTCGTGAAAGTAGAGGTCGGGCTGCAGCTCGTCGAGCCGCGCCGGCATGGCATAACTGATTACGTGCACACTGTTTCCCTGCTGAGCCAAAAAGGCGGCTAGCTCAGTCGCCAAAACGCCCGAACCGCCGAAGGTGGGATGGCATACGATTCCAATGCGCATCAGTCGAGCTTTTGGGGTTTCACCTTGCCCTCTTCGTCGTAGTAGGTAGCGCTGATTTGGGTGCCGAACTCGTAGCGAAGCTCCGCGGCCACCCCGCCCTGTTCGAAGTAAAATGTCGAGGTTCCGTGCTTTTGGTTGTTGCGCCAGTCGACGCGCGATTGAATCTGCCCGTCGGTATAGTAAAGGCGCTCTTCACCGTGCATGCGGTCGGACTGCCAGGTTTTGACCCACATGAGCCGGCCGGCCTGGTCAAACATTTTTTGTTCCCCGGTTTTCTCGCCGTCGTAGTAGTGCGTGATGAAGTTGATCTGGCCCGAGGCGTGGTACTCAAAGGTCGGCCCGTGGGCCAATCCCTGCCGGAACGGCGTGATGATGCGGGGCTTGCCGTTGCCGAAGTAGTGAACCGAGAGGCTGTCGCCGGCGCTGAACTCGTGCGCTATTTGGGCTTGGGCCCAGAGCGGAGCGGCCGAGGCCGCCAGTACGCTAAAGCAAAGCGCGGTACACCACCTGCTGAAGGTCGGTGCGAATGCCCATTTGGGCGAGTTTGTTGACACTGGCATCAGGAAAAACGCGGTTCGAGAGAAAAACAAGCACGATGCCCGTTTGCGGATCGGCCCATGCAAAGGTACCGGTGAATCCGGTGTGGCCGAAGCTCTCCGGGCTCGCGCAGAGGCAAGCGGGACCTCCGCCCGACAGCTGGCGCTTGTCGAAACCGAGTCCGCGCCGGTTGCCCTGGTCGCAAGCCAGGCACGCCGTGAAGCGCTTCAAGGCCTCATCGCTCGCAAAGCGCAGGCCGTTGGCACGCCCCCCGTCGAGGAAGACTTGCATCATTTGGGCCACGCCTTCGGCCGTCGCAAACACCCCGGCATGGCCGGCAACGCCCCCGAGCAGGGCCGCCCCTTGGTCGTGCACGTGCCCGCGCAGCTGCTGCTTGCGGAACCTGCGGTCGTTCTCCGTGGGCGCAATGCGGTCGGACGGCGCCGGATTAAAGCAGAGTTCTGCATTCAGCGGTCCGTACCAGTCGTCTTCAAGCTGGCGCTCGATGCTGCGGCCGTCGCGGCGCTCCAAAAAGCGCTGAAACAGGTAGTACCCGAGGTCGGAGTACTCGTAGGTCTTTGGACCCAAGGGCGCCCGGGCGATGCGGGCGATGAGGGTGTCGTGCATCCAGTAGGCCGCCCAAATGCCGGGGGCCACCGGGAGGCGGTACACCGTGTCGCGCACCGTGCGCAGGTAGCGGTGGTCGTATCCGCCGTCTTGGCGGAGCATGGACGTGTAAAACGGAAGCCACGCGGGCAATCCCGACTGGTGGGCCAGTACGTCCTGCACTTTGGCGCGTCCGATGGCGGACCCCCGAAGTTCCGGCAGCAGTTGGTCCATCGTGCGCGTCAAGAATGACGGGCCTTCTTCGTCGTAGACTTCGAGCAACAGCGGCACACTGGCCATGATTTTGGTCACGGAGGCCACGTCGTAGATAGTCTCCGGGGTCACCTTTTGGCTGCCGTCGAGCGTGCCGAATCCTTGGTTCACGACCAGCGCACCGTGGCGGGCCACCACCACCTGGCAGCCCGGGTAGGCGTCGGCGTCAAGGCCCCGCTGCACCACCTCGGCGATGCGGAGATCCAAGTCAGACGCAAACCCCGCGTCGGCCGCGCTGCGGGGCTGCAGCAGCCGGGGCGCGGGAATTCCGCTGACTGGCAAGGTTCCGGGGGCCACGTGCTGGCCCTTGGCCACGAGCACGGCAAGTTCCCGAGTCTCTGGGGTGTTTTCGTAGCCCACCCAAAGGCCCTCGAGGTCCTGGACGGATTGACCGCGCAATCCATAAGGGTTGCCGAGGTGCACCACCGAAACCCGGCGGCCCGCCGCGCGGTGCTTGGCCAGGGCGGCGTTCATTTCGTCGGTCCAGGCTCCCTTCTTCCAGGCGGTGGAGGTCGACGGGGCAAAAATCAACACGACGCGTTGGTCTGCGGCGGTGGCGGCGCGGAGCCCTTCGGGCGGGGTTCCCTCGCCCACGAACTCGACCGCATCGCAGGCCGGAGCGGCCTTCACGGCGGTAAATGCCTGAGAATAAATCTCGCGGCGCAGGGAATTCCACTCAGACGCTTGGGCCGCGTAGTCGGCACTCGGAAGGGCTGCGGCGCAGTTCCAGCGGATTTTTGCGTCGATGAGGCGCAGGTAGCGGCGGTGGACCTCGACCGAATCAATGCGCCCGCTGCGCACCGCGGCTTTGAGGGCGTTGAGGGCGGCCCGAGGGTTGCCCACAAAAAGCAGCACGTCGTGGCCCGCCTCAAAGGCCCGCACCTCGAGTTCGCCCGGAGCGAGGTCCTGGGCGACCCCCTTCATGTTGAGGGCGTCGGTGAAGCACAGGCCGCGGTACTTCAAGCTGTCGCGCAACCAGTGGGTCACCACGGCCTTGCTCAGCGAGGCTGGGGTTCCGCTCGGATCCAGCGCCGGAACGTTGACGTGCGCCACCATCACCGAGCCAACGCCCGCGTCAAACGTCGAGGCAAACGGGGCCAAGTCGAGGCGGCGAAGCTCTTGAAGCGGGCGACCCACCGTGGGCAGCGTGTGGTGGCTGTCCGATTCCGTGTCGCCGTGGCCCGGGAAGTGCTTGACGCAGGCCATCACCTGAGCCTGCTCCATTCCGCGAACTTGCGCCTTGGCGAGGAGCGAAACGCGGCGGGGATCGCTTCCCAGCGCCCGCTGGCCGATGATGGGGTTGCGCGGATTGGTGTTGACGTCCACTACCGGCGAAAAGTTGACGTGGATGCCCAGCATGCGCGATTCGGTGGCCAATGCGCGTCCGTACCGGCGAGCGAGCGCGGTGTCGCCCGTGGCCCCCAAGGTCAGCGGCCAAGGCAGGCGCGGCAGGCTGTCCAGGCGCATGGCTGCGCCCCATTCGGCATCTTGGGCCATCATTAACGGAATCTTATTCCGGGCAACCTTCTGCAGCCTCTGTATGGCCTCCCTTTGGCGTTCAGGGCCGCCCTGCATCCAGATGATTCCGCCAATTTCGCCGCGGCGAACCATGGCCTCCAGGCGGTCTATTTCGGCCGTACCCTTGTTGCTGTAGCCCGCCACCATGATGAGCTGGCCCAGTTGCTCTTCGAGGTTTTGCGCGTGCACTGCGCTGTGCGTCAATGCGCTGCATAGCAGCGCCGTCCAAATACTGCGAGGTGAAATCATTACCCCCAAAGTAGGCCAAAAATCGCGGTATCTTTGGGGGGTATGGCGCTTTTTTCCCTGTTTAAAAACCAGAGCAAACCCCGCGGCTTTCAGCTGCAGCACCGCTACTACGACGAACGCAAGGAACGCCTTGCCCAACTCGGCCAGGAGGCGGACCTCGATCCCGAGGCGCGCAAGCAACGGCTGCACGAGGCGTGGTCGTCCAAGCGGACCACCCGATCGGCCGGCAGCAGCCAATTTTTGCGCATGGCCGGAATTTTTGGTGCGTTGTTGGTTTTGGCCTCGCTGCTGCTTCGATGAGCCCCGCCCCCATTCGCGAACTGCCCGAGTCGGTCGCCAACCTCGTCGCCGCGGGCGAAGTGGTTCAGCGCCCCTCGTCGGTGGTGAAGGAGCTCGTTGAAAATTCCCTCGACGCCGGGGCCACCGAAATCGAAGTGGCGCTGCTCGACGCCGGGCGCACCCGCATTCAGGTGCGCGACAACGGCCACGGCATTGCCCCCGAAGACCTCCCCATGGCGTTGGTCCGCCATGCGACGTCTAAGCTTCGCGAGCCCGACGACCTTTTTGCGCTGACGACCATGGGGTTTCGCGGCGAAGCCCTCGCCTCGATGGCCGCCGTGGGCCAAGTGAAGCTGCGGTCGCGAACCGCCGACCACGAGGTGGGAATCGAACTGCGCTGCTCGGGCGGACAGCACGAAGGCAGTATGCCCAGCCCGGGGCCGGTGGGAACCAGCGTGAGCCTGGACAACTTGTTTTTTAACGTTCCGGCGCGGCGCCAGTTTTTGAAGTCGGACCCCGTCGAGTTCAAGCACGTCCTCGAAACGTTTGATGCGTTAGCCCTCGCCCACCCCGAGGTCCGCATGGTGCTCCGACACCAAAATGCCGACGAGCGGGTGTTTGAGCCCGGCAACCTTCGGCAGCGCACCACCGCCGTGCTCGGCCGCCGGAGCAACGAAAAACTCGTGCCCGTCGACGAAACGACCGACTTGGTGCACGTGCACGGGTTTGTGCTGCGCCCCGAAGCAGCCCGCAAGACCCGCGGCGACCAGTTTCTCTTTGTCAACCGACGAACGGTGCGCAGCCCCTACATCCATCGGGCCGTGCTCGAGGCTTTTGAGGGCCTGATTTCGGGCGACCAGCATCCGGCCTACGTGCTCTACCTCAACCTCGATCCGGAGCGCATTGACGTCAACGTGCATCCGGCCAAAACGGAAGTCAAGTTCGACGACGAGCGCGGCGTGTACGCCGTGGTGCGGAGCGCCGTGCGGCGCGCGCTGGGCATCCACCAGATTGCGCCCACCCTCGATTTTGAGGTGCCCGTCGGCGAACACATCGACTGGAGCACCCGCAGCAAGCCCGAAGCCCCGGGCGTTTACGTCAACCCGAGCTACAATCCGTTTTTGGCGGAATCTACGCCCCGCCACCACCCCATCAGCAACAGCGCCGCCACCGCCGCCCGCAGCTTGGAATTCTTGGCTCCGCCCGCGGCCGAAGGCCACGGTGTGCAGCACGAGCTGGAACTGCCCAGTTCCGGATGGAACGACGAGGGATGGGACTCGGGCGTGCGCCGACCCAATCCGGCAGCCGCGGCCTTGAGCATCGCGGGGACCTTTGCCCTTGTGCCCATGCCCGACAAGCTCGTCGTGGTCCACCTGGATCGGGCGCAGCGCCGCATTGACCTCGAACGCTGGCTCGACGCCCACCCGCACCCGGGGCAAAACTGGCTTTTTCCGCTCGAATGGACCCCCGCGCCGGGCCTGATCGACGCCTGGCAAGACCGCCTGGCCGCCTGGGGATTTGCGTGGCAGGTCGAGGCTGAAGGCTGGACCTGGACCGCCGGACCCGGACACTGCGCCCCGGAATCGGCCATCGATTGGCTCGAAGGCCTTGCCCACGTCGATCCCGACGATCCGGGCGAGCTCCGCACCTGGGTAAGCCAATGGCTGAGCGCCCATCCGCGTCGGCGGGGCGACACCCAAGACGTAATTGACCGACTGTTTGCCTGCAGCGAACCCTGGACCGACGACCTGGGCCGCCCCACGGCTCGACTTTTGAACGCCGACGAACTGGCCCGATTCTTTTAAGCATGTACTACCGACCTTCTGGATTCAGCTTTCTCCCTCCCGTGGTGAAAAACCTGTTGATCATCAACGGACTCGCCTTCTTTGCCAGCATCGTCTTCGGACGCATGGGCTTCGACGTCGTGGGGCAGTTCGGGCTCTACCTGCCCGTCAGCGAACTCTTTAAACCCTTTCAGCTGGTCACCCACCTTTTCTTGCACGATACCAGCAACTTAGGACACATATTGGGCAACATGTTTGCGCTGTGGATGTTTGGAACTCCGCTCGAAAACCGATGGGGCAGCCAACGCTTCTTGACCTACTACTTTGCCACCGGATTTGGCGCGGCCGCGCTGCACCTCGGCGTGAACTACTGGGAATACCTGCAGGCCTCCAACCTGCACCAGCTCACGGGGAGCGTTGAGGCCCTGTACCAGATGCAGGCGCTGGCGCTGACGCCGACCGTGGGAGCCTCGGGGGCCGTCTTTGGCCTGCTGCTGGGCTTTGGCATGATGTACCCCAACCAGCAGATTTACCTCTACTTCTTGCTGCCCATCAAGGCCAAGTACTTTGTGGCCATATACGGACTCTTTGAACTGTTCAACGGCGTCGCCTCGTCGGGCTCGAGCATCGCGCATTTTGCCCACGTGGGCGGAATGCTTTTTGGCTACCTCCTGATCCGCAAGTGGCAGTCGAGCCGCACCCGATTCTAAATCCGCCTTCGCCGTGAGCCCCTTGGACCAGCTTCGCATGTGGACCCAGCACAGCCCCATCAACCGGCTGATTGCGGGGCTCGTGCTCGTTTTTGGCATCCAGACCGTGCTCGAAGTTGTCGGCTGGTTGGTCGGATGGCCCGCGGAGGCCGGAATCTTGCGCTACCTGTCGCTGGACACCGAAGGACTGAGTCCGCTGTACCAGCCTTGGACGCTCCTTACCTACGGCGCGCTGCACCACGGCCTCCTTCACTTGGTGTTCAACGCGCTGACCCTGTACTTCACCGCTTCGCTGCTCGAGACGCTGTGGCCGTCGTCGCGCATCCTCAAGCTTTTTGCCGTCGGCGTCGTCGTGGGCGGACTCGGCGCCTGGTTGGCCGGAATTTGGCGGCCCGCCTGGGTGGTGGGGGCGTCGGCCGGCGTGTATGCGGTGTTTACCGCGGCGGCAGTGCGCATGCCCGACTTCAAGGTTCGGCTGTTCATGGTCCTGGAACTCAAACTTTGGATCGTCCTCGCGGCACTTCTGGGCATGGACCTCATTGGGCTCTTTGCCCCCGACACCACTGCCCGAGCCGCCCACCTGGCCGGCGCCGCATCGGGGTGGTTTTTGGCCTCAAGGCCCCACCTGCTCGACCTGCGCTTCGGGTGGCGGACCGCGCGACGGGCGGCGAGTCCGCTCCAAGTAGTCCGCCCCAAAGAGCCCAGCTTGGACCAGCTTCTCGACAAAATTTCTGAACACGGGTACGAATCGCTGTCTGCTAACGAACGAAAAATCCTTGCGCGCCACAGCCAAAAAAAGTAAGTGGGGTCGCCGTTGGTGGTGGCTGCCGCAGCTGCTCGCCCTGCCGGCGACGGGGCTGGCGTGGCTGGGCATGGCGACCGACATTTCGCTGCTGGCCCCCATGAGCCTTTTGCTGCCCTACCTCGTGCTGTACCACGTTGTGTGGAGCATGATGGCCACGGCCCACCTGCATCCGTCGGCGCTCTTGGGCGGAATTCTGCTCGCCCTCCTTTGGACTCCCATGGGAAGCTGGATGCAGGTGCGCACCCCGGCGCCGCAGGTGCTGGGGACCCATGTGCGGACGGCCTCGTGGAACGTGCACCACTGGCGCAACCGCACGTGGACCGAAGATTCCGCGACCGTGCGCGAAATGGCCGAGTTCGCGGTCGGCCTGGACGTCGACGTGCTCGCGCTGCAGGACGTGCGCCGCGGCACCTCGGCCGAATCGCGGATTAGCGCCGAGCTCGCCCACCGCGTGGAGGCCTACGATTTGGCGCTGTACAGCCGCTACCCCATTGTGCAGTGGGACCAAGTGGACTACCCCGGCGATTCAGGGCGCATCGGCTTTATCTGGGCCGACCTGCTGCTGCCTGAGGGCGACACGATGCGGGTGGTGAACGTGCACTTGGTGAGCACCGACGTCGACTTGCGCGAAGCCCAATCGGAGCAGGCGAAAGCCGGATGGTGGCAAAGCGCCAAGCTCTTGCTCCGCCGCATGGTTCGGCGGGCCCAACCCCGTTCCGTTCAGGTCGAAGCGCTCGCCGAATGGTGGTCCGCCAGCCCTCGGCCAGTAGTGGTGCTGGGCGACTTCAACGACAGCCCGACCTCGGCCAGCCACCGCAGGCTGCGCGAGCTGGGCCGCGACAGCTTCATGCAGTCGGGTGCCGGCTGGGGCAGCACCTACCGGGGGCTGCGCGTCGTTCCCCTTCGCATCGACTGGGTCTGGACCAGCGGGCCCTGGGTCGCCCTGGAACACCGAGTGGTCAAGCAAAAATGGAGCGACCACAATCCGGTGAGGGTGGCCATTTCCAGCAACTAGTTGCGGGCAGCTAGTCGCCGGCTTTGCGCACCCGGCGCAAGTCCAATTCGTTCATGGGGTGCGGCGGCGGACCCACCCACTCCTTGGGCCATGCCCTGAGGCTCACGTCGTAAAAGAGCGGAATCAAGACCGCGTCGCGGTGCAGTTCGGCGTCGAGTAAGGCGGCCTGCCGGCGGCGCTCCACCGGGTCGGATTGCGACCGAAACGAGGCATAACCCGACAGGCCGGGATATCCGCTGACGTTGGGGCCGCCCGGCTCTCCGAAGAGCATGAGGTAGTTGCTCGGGTCGGGGTAGTCGGCAATCCAGCTGGCGCGGTACAGTCCGAGCCGGCCCTGCGCCTTGTCTTCGCGGAACGTGGCCGAGGGCAGCACCTGCACTTCAACGGGCAGCCCAAGCCGGGTCCAGGAACTTTGCAAAAATTCGGCGACGTCGCGGTAGGAAGCCGTGGTGCTCAAGACGAGGGGTTGGATTCCGGGCTTGGGGCGCCCGTCGGTGGCCAGAATCCCGGCCTGCTGGAGCAGCACTCGGGCGGAATCAGGCCGGTAGCTCCACGGCGTGGTCCATTCGTCCGCAGGTCGGTAGCCGGGCATGCCGGCGGGTAGGATACCGCCGTGGGCCGGAACGCCCAAGCCGTTCTTGAGGTAGCGAATGATTCCGTCGCGGTCCACCGCCCAGTTCAGGGCCCGCCGCACCCGCACGTCGGCCAGGTAGTCCGGATTGCTGGGGCCGTAGCGCACCACCAGAAATTCGGTATTGAGGAAGGGCGCCGTGCGCTGGGTAAACTTCGCGCGCCAGGTAGCCTTGAGGCGGCCGTCGGGGTCGAGCCACTGGTCTTTGTAGCTGGGGTCGATGCCCGTTAAAAAGTCGAGTTCGCCCTGCACAAAGGCCATGAACGCGGACTGCCGGTCGGGCGTAAACGTGATGCTCACCGCCTCGAGGTAGGGCAAGCGGCGCCCGTCGGCGTCGCGCTCGGCGTAGTTGGGGTGGCGCCGCAGCACGAGCTTTTGTCCGCGCTGCCAGGCCTGGAACCGAAACGGCCCCGAGCCCACCGGGTGCTCGCTGAGGTCGGCGCCGTAGCGGGCGATGGCCCGACGAGGAACCACCGAGGTGTAGGGCACGCTCAGCTTGCTCCAAAGCGCCGGGTCGGGCGTATTCAGGTCGACGACCAGCGAATCGGGCGTTGCCGCCCACACCGAATCGACGGTTTCGAGCAGCCACGCTCCGGGCGATGCCGTGGCGGCGCGCTGCAGGCGCTGCAGACTGGCGGCCACGTCGGCGGCGTCGAGGTAGTGCGTTTGGCCTTCAAAGCAAGGATCGTCGTGGGCGGCAAAGTCGCGGCGCAGGCGGATTCCCGCGTGCAGCCCGTCGGGCGCCGTGCCCCAGGTTTGGGCAAGGAGTCCGCGCAATTGCCCCGTTGAATCGGTCTCGAACAAGGTGGTGTACAGCTGGCGAATGACCCAGTTGTGGGCTTGGTCGCGCGCAAAGGCCGGGTCGAGCGACGAAATTCCGCTGGCTTCGTTGTAGCGAAAGAGCGGGCCCTCGACCGCCTCGGACTCGGGTCGGCACTGCAGGGCAAGCGCGGCCAAGAAGCCGGCCGCGAGCAACCGCCCGCCGCGCGCAGAATTCCGAGCAAAACGAAGCATTTCGAGCCAAAGATAGCCGCGAAAATTCGCTATTTTCGCCAGATGCTTCCCGCTGGACTTCGCGCTTCGTTCCACACCCTCGGGTGCAAGCTCAATTTTGCCGAAACCAGCACACTGGCGCGCGATCTGTACGCGGCGGGCTTTGTGCGCACCGACTTTGGCGAGACGGCCGACGTGGCCGTCATCAACACCTGTTCGGTAACGCAAGAGGCCGACAAAGAGACGCGCGGACTCGTGCGCCAAGCGCTGCGCGCCAACCCCGAGTGCTTTATCGTGATTACGGGATGCTACGCCCAGCTTCGCCCCAGTGAAATCGCCGCCATGGAAGGGGTTGACCTCGTGCTCGGAGCCAAAGAAAAACCCTTTCTGCGCCAGTTTTTGAGCGACCTGCGCAAGCGGCCCGAGGCTGAGGTGCACGCCTGCGAAATTCGCGACGTCGACCAGTACCACGCAGCCTACAGCATGGGCGACCGCACCCGAGCCTTCTTGAAGGTTCAGGACGGATGCGACTACGTCTGCACCTACTGCACGATTCCGATGGCCCGCGGCGTAAGCCGTTCCGCCCCACTCGACCAAGTGGTGGCGCAGGCCCGCGAGCTTGCCGCCCAAGGCGTGCTCGAGGTGGTGCTCACCGGGGTCAACGTTGGGGACTACGGCAAAGGCGAACACGGCAACAAGCGCCACGACCACACCTTCAGCGAGCTCGTCCAGGCACTCGACCAAGTGGACGGGCTGGACCGACTGCGGATTTCGAGCATCGAACCCAACCTGCTGCGCGACGAAATCATCGATTTCACGGCGCAGAGCGCGCGCTGGGTTCCGCACTTTCACATTCCGCTGCAGAGCGGCAACAACGAGGTGCTGGGTAGGATGAAGCGCCGCTACCGCCGCGAGCTCTACGCGGAGCGCGTGGCCCGCATCATGGACCGCATGCCCGACGCCGCCGTCGGCGTGGACGTGATTGTGGGCTTTCCGGGCGAAACCGAAGACCACTTTCTCGACACCTACCGCTTTTTGGAGGCGCTTCCCATCGCCTACCTGCACGTGTTCACCTACTCCGAACGGCCAGGGACCGAGGCCGTTCACCTCGAAGGCGTCGTGCAGCAGACCGAGCGCAAGGCGCGCAACCGCCGCCTGCGCCTCTTGAGCGCCGTCAAGCAGCGCGAATTCTACGAGCGGCACCTGGGCACCGTTCGGCGCGTGGTCTGGGAGCATTCCGAGCGCGACGGCCGCATGCTGGGCTACACCGACAACTACATTCGGGTCGAGGCCGACTACGACGCGATGCTGGCCGGAACCCGCGCCTGGGTCGAACTCACCGAACTCACGCCGCGCGACACGGTGGCCACCCGGCCGGCTGCAGATCCCGCCCAAACCTCGGCCGTATGAACACGCCAGGGTTCACTGAAGCCGTGCGCGCCGTAGGCGACTGGATCCGCAGCGAACGCCGCGAATTCAACGCCAACCACGTGGAGACCAAGGCACTCAACTCGCTGGTGAGCTACGTCGACCAGCAGGCCGAGCAAATGCTCGTCGAACGCCTGACCTCGCTGCTGCCGGGCAGCGGCGTGCTCGGCGAAGAAGGAGGCGAGTCCTGGATTGAGGGCGGGTCCACCTGGATCATCGATCCGCTGGACGGCACGACCAACTTCATTCACGACCTTCCGCCCTACGCCGTTTCGGTGGCCCTGATGCAGGACCGCGACCTCGTCTGGGCTGCCGTCCACGAACTGGGTCAAGCGCGCATGTTCACGGCCGAGCGGGGAAAGGGCGCCTTTTGCGACGGGAACGTCCTCGACGTGCGCCACGGTGCCCCCTTGCGCGACGGCTTGGTCGCCACGGGATTCCCCTACCACGAATTTTCACAGATGCCGCAGTACCTCGAGGCGCTACAGGCCTGCTTTCGAGGATCGCGGGGCGTGCGCCGCTTCGGCTCGGCCGCTACCGACCTCGCTTGGGTCGCCGACGGGCGCTTTCAAGCTTTTTTTGAGCACGGGCTATCCCCCTGGGACGTCGCCGCCGGAATTCTTTTGGTGCGCGAGTCCTGCGGAATCGCCACCGACTTTTTCGGCACGGAATTGGACGACTACGACTTAGTGCGGTGCGGCAGCATCGCCGCCGGAAACCCCCAGGCCTACCGCGACCTCATTCAACTCACCTCTGACGCTTTTACCCGACCATGACGCTGCTCGAAACCCCGATTCCCGGCCTCATCCTTATGCAACCCCGCGTGTTTGGCGACGAGCGCGGCTACTTCTTTGAGTCGCTGCGCCGCGACACTCTGCCCGCCGGAGTGCCCGAATTCGTGCAGCACAACGAGAGCATGAGCAAGCGCGGCGCGCTGCGCGGGCTGCACTTTCAGGTTCCGCCCCGTGCGCAGGGCAAGTTGGTTTCGGTGGTGCGCGGATCTGTCTACGACGTAGCCGTCGACCTTCGCAAGGGGTCGCCCACCTACGGCCGGCACTTTGGGCTGGTGCTCGACACGGTGACCAAGCACCGCCTTTACATTCCGCCCGGGTTTGCCCACGGATTTTTGACGCTCGAGGACGACACGGTCTTTCAGTACCTGTGCACGGACTACTACGCCCCCGAAGCTGAGGGCTGCATCAGCTACGCCGACGCCGACTTGGACATCGACTGGGACGGAATCTGGAATTCCCCCGAACCCTTCACCGTAAGCGCCAAAGACCAGTCGGGTCAAGCATTTCACTCGTTTCAAAGCCC
>SYCM01000043.1 GCA_005786915.1 Bacteroidota bacterium
GCCGCGAAGAATGGCTCAGCTCGCTTCCTCGACTAAATGTTTGGTTTTCATGTACTCCTTCGGCGTTTGGTTCGTTTGGCGCTTAAATGCCGAAATGAAGTTGTTCACGTTGCTGTAGCCCACCGTGAATGCGAGTGAAGCCACGTTGTTGGATCCCAGATCGATAAGCCGCATGGCCTGCTGAATTTTGTGCTGGGTGATCAGCTCTTTGGGTCCAATTTTAAAATGGCGGATGCAGGCGCGCTGCAGCGAACTACGGCTCATGTGGAGGGCGCGGGCTAAGCTTTCTACGTTGATGTTTTGGCGCAAACATTTTTGGATCATCGCTACAATCCGTTCCCGCTCTGTCATGTCGACGGGGGGTGCGTACTTGCTTCGCGGACAAAGTCTTAAAAAACGCTCTGCCTTAAGTACTACGACTTCTACATCGAGATCTGCGGCAAGGCAGTCTAAGGCGCCGTTGCGCAAGCTTTGAATGCGGTGGTGTACGGTGCAGGGTGAAGACACCATGAGCACCCAGAGCATGTTGAGGTCGTCGACTTGGCCGAGCTCTTCCATCAAGGCTGATCCGGCGTCGCTCGTGTGGCTGATGTCCACGATGGCTAAGTGGGGAAGCCGAAGACTGTTTTGCTCGGTCCAGGAGGCTAAGTCGGGCGCCAGGGCCACCTCAATATGCTGGGCCTTAAGTGCTTCTTCGAAGCGCTTTCGCAGGCCTTCCTGAGGAGAAAGGACGAGAATCATGGGTGATTTGGTTCATTGGTTGGTCCAACGAATATAAGACAAACCCTCAGATTGCTCACCAGATCAACGGAGCCCACCCACCATAGGATTAGGACAAAAAAAAACCGGCAGCACTGGGCTGCCGGTCCTTGGGAGGTCTCGAGCGGATTCGAACCGCTGTACAAGCTTTTGCAGAGCCTTGCCTAACCTCTCGGCCACGAGACCATGGAGGTCTGCAAAAGTAGGCAAATACCGCGAACCCCGCGCGGCCCGAGCAAACTAGGTTTAACGGCGCACGTCCCAGACCACCTGGACCGCCTTGACGTCGCCGTCCAAGGGAGGATTAAGCTTGGCTAACGACAACCTAACGCGCTCAACCATAGGGTGTTCGTCCATAATGCGCCGCGCCATTCGCTCTAGAACCGTTTCCAAAAGCTTGGCGCGAACGGCCATCTCTTCGCTGACGATGCGCCGCAACGCCACGTAGTCCACGGTGTCGATTAGGTCGTCAGTTTCGGCGGAGCCCACCACGTCCGCCCAAGCCCGTACGTTAATGAGGTAGTCGCTGCCAATAACGGCTTCTTCAGGAAGGCAGCCGTGAAAGGCGTACTCCCGCTGGTCGACGAGGTCGATTCGAGTGCGGCGTTTCATCGATCCTTATCCGAGTGTAGAAATGGCTTTTTCAATACGGGCCTCGCATTCAGCGCGACCGAGGAGCTCCATAACCCCGAAGATGCTGGGTCCCTGAGTGGTTCCGGCAATGGCGAGGCGTACGACCGGCCCCACCGCGCCAAAGCCCAGCCCCGTTTCGGCGAGAAATGCTTTAAACGCGTCTTCGAGCACGGACTCCGTGTAGTTCGTCGCCGCCCAACGGCGCACCAAGCTGCGCAGGTGACTCGCCGAGTCAGCCGTCCACTTTTTTTCGACCATTGCCGCGTCGTATTCGGCCGGCTTGGCAAACAGGTAGGGAGCGGCCTGAACGGCGTCGGACATGAATTCCGCGCGGTCCAAAAAGAGGCTTAAAGCCCTGGTGGCGAACGCGGAATCGACCGCGGCGCCAAAGGCTTCGGCGACACCAGCCTGGTACTCGGCCGCGAGCACTTCGGGCGAACGCTGGCGCAAATGCTGCTGGTTGAACCATTTAGCTTTTTCAAAGTCAAAGCGGGCGCCCGCTTTGTGGACCTTGTCGATGGAGAAGGCCTGTACGAGCTCGTCGAGCGAGAAAATTTCTTGATTGGTGCCCGGGTTCCAGCCCAAGAAGGCCAGCATGTTGACAAAGCCCTCGGGGTAGAACCCCCGCTCGCGGTACCCGCTCGCGGTTTCGCCGGTCTCGGCGTTGGCCCAGTTGAGCGGAAAGACCGGGAAGCCCAAACGGTCGCCGTCGCGCTTGGACAACTTGCCGTTCCCGTCGGGGCGGAGCAAGAGCGGAAGGTGCGCAAATTCTGGCTGTTCCCAACCGAAAAAGCGGTACAGCAGCACGTGGAGGGGGGCCGAAGGCAACCACTCCTCGCCCCGAATCACGTGGGTAATCTCCATGAGTCGGTCGTCGACCACGTTGGCCAGGTGGTAGGTGGGCATGCCGTCGCCCTTGAGCAGGACCTTGTCGTCGAGGTTGAGCGTGTTGACGCTGACCCAACCGCGAATTCGGTCCTCAAACTTCACTTCTTCGTTGCGCGGCATTTTCACGCGGACCACATAGGCCTCGCCCGCGGCCAAACGGCGCGCCACCTCGTCTTCGGGCAGCGTCAAGCTGTTTTTCATCGACGTCCGCGTGATGCTGTTGTACTGCCAGTTGGGATTGCCCGCGGACTTGGCCCGCTCGCGGATTGCCTCCAGCTCTTCGGGCGTATCAAACGCGTAGTACGCGTGACCGGCAGCCAAAAGCTGGTCGGCATAGGCGCGGTACATGGGCTTTCGGTCGGACTGGCGGTAGGGCGCGTGCGGCCCGTGGTCGGCGATTTGGCCGTTGACCCCGATGCCCTCGTCGGGCGAAATTCCACACCAAGCCAAGGCGTCGACGATGTACTGCTCGGCGCCCGGCACAAATCGGGTCTGGTCGGTGTCTTCGATGCGAAGCAAAAAGTCTCCGCCCAACTTTTTGGCAAAGAGGTAGTTGTACAAAGCGGTGCGGACTCCGCCCATGTGGAGCGGGCCGGTGGGGCTGGGGGCAAAACGAACGCGAACGCGGCGGTCAGACATAGTAAAATCCTTGAGGGCCGCAAAGATACGGCGCCCGCAATCGCCCGCCCCCGCGCGAGGCCAAGCCCTTATCTTTGCCGCATGGAGCGCCAACTCAGCGAACAAGAACTTTTTCGACGCCAAGCACTGGGTGAACTCCGCGCTTTGGGCGTGGATCCCTACCCCGCGGCCGAAGTGCCCGTGACCCACCACGCGGCCGACATTTTGCACGGCTTCGCCGCCAACCCCGAGGGCTACGCCGAAGTCTGCGTAGCCGGCCGGCTCATGGCCAAACGCATCATGGGCAAAGCGTCGTTTGCCAGCGTGCAGGACAGCTCGGGCCGCATTCAGGTCTACGTCAACCGCGACGAAATCTGCCCGGGCGACGACAAAGCCCTTTACAACGACGTGTTCAAGAAGCACTTGGACCTCGGAGACTTTGTGGCGTTTTATGGCCACGTGTTCACGACGCAAACGGGCGAAATCAGCGTGCACGCCACCCGCCTTGAGGTGCTGAGCAAGTCGCTGCGCCCGCTTCCGACCGTGAAAAAAGACGCCGACGGCACGGTCTACGACGCGTTCAGCGACCCCGAACTGCGCTACCGCCAGCGCTACGTGGACCTCGTGGTTAACGAGGGGGTGCGCGACGTGTTTGTGGCCCGGACCAAGATTTTCAGCGCCATGCGCCGCATCTTCAACGAGGCCGGCTACCTCGAGGTCGAAACGCCCATCCTTCAACCGATTCCGGGCGGAGCCGCGGCGCGGCCCTTTGTGACGCACCACAACGCCCTGGACATTCCGCTCTACCTGCGCATTGCCAACGAGCTCTACCTCAAGCGCTTGATTGTGGGCGGATTCGACGGCGTGTACGAGTTTGCCAAGGACTTCCGCAACGAGGGCATGGACCGCACCCACAACCCGGAGTTTACGGTGATGGAAATTTATGTGGCCTACAAGGACTACCGCTGGATGATGGACTTCACCGAGAAGGCCCTGGCGCAGATCGCGCTTGAGGTCAAGGGCAGCCACAGCTTCACGGTGGGCGGAACCGAGATTTCGTTCCAAGCGCCATTTGCCCGCGTGCCCATTTTGGAGGCGATCAAAACCCACGCCGGCCTGGACCTTTTGGGCAAAACCGAAGACGAGATTCGCGCCGCGGCCAAGTCCGTTGGGGTGGAGGTTTCGGATGAAATGGGTTCCGGAAAATTAATCGACGCCATTTTTGGCGACCGCTGCGAGCACCACTACGTGCAGCCCACGTTTATTACGGATTACCCGGTGGAAATGTCGCCGCTCTGCAAGCGCCACCGCGACGACGACCGCCTGACGGAGCGCTTCGAGTTGTTCATCAACGGCAAAGAAATCGCCAACGCCTACTCGGAGCTCAACGACCCGATCGATCAGCTCGACCGATTTGAGGAGCAGCTCAAGCTCAGCGCCAAGGGCGACGACGAGGCGATGTTCATCGATCTGGACTTTGTGCGCGCCCTCGAGTACGGAATGCCCCCCACTTCAGGCATGGGCATTGGAATGGACCGCCTGACTATGCTGTTGACCGATCAGTCGAGCATCCAGGAAGTGCTGTTCTTCCCGCAAATGCGCCCCGAAAAGGCGGACTAAGCGCCGCGATTCCCGATGCTGTACCCGCCCGAGGCCGCCGACCTGCTTGACTTTCAGGCCGTCAAGGACTTGGCCGCGGAACATGCCGCGACCCGCAAAGGCCGAATCCGCCTTCGCGAGGCGGAACCCCGGGCCGACCGCGCCGCGGTGGAGCCCGAGCTCCTGCAGGTCGACGAGCTGCTGCGGCTCATGGAGCGGGGCCACTTTTTTCCGGCCGTGGCCGCTGCCGAAGTCGACGACGCCCTGCCCATGCTGCGCATTGAGGGCGCGGTGCTGACCGCCGAGCAGTGCCTCGCCATCCACGCCCAGTTTCAGGCCTACGCCAACGCCTACCGATTCATTGCCACGCACGCCGAGTTCGCCCCCACCCTGGATTCGCTGGCTCGGCCTTTTCCGCCGGAAGACGAAGGTCCGCGCCTCATCGAAGGCGTATTTGAGCGCAACGGCCTCGTGCGGAGCAACGCCTCGCCCGAACTCGCCCGCATCCGCGGCGACCTCGCTAAGGCCCGAGTGGCCGCCGACCGCATTTTTTACAAGGTCCTGCGTCGCTACGAATCGGAGGGCTGGCTTGGCGACATCCGCGAGTCGGTGAGCAACGACCGCCGGGTGCTGGCGCTTTCGGCGTCGCACAAAAACAAGGCCCGCGGAGCCTTTCACGGGTCCAGCGCCAAGAACTCGCTGGTGTACCTCGAGCCCTCAGAATGCCTGGAGGTCAATGCCGAGGTGGGTTTGCTGATTGAGGACGAGCGCAAGGAGGTTCGCAGAATTTTGAAGGCGTTGACCCGGGCCCTGCGGCCCTACCGCGAAGTCATCGCGCGGGTGGACGAGCGGCTCACGGATTGGGACAGCCTCGCCGCACGCGCCCGGTTTGCGCGGGCTGAAGGGGGGGTGCTTCCGCAGTGGAGCGACGACGTCATTTACGTTGAGCAGGGCGTCAACCCGGTTCTGCGCAAGGTGCAGCGCGAGAAGGGGCGCGGAGTCGTTCCGCTTCACGTGCGCCTCGACCCCGACCACCGGTTGCTGCTGATTTCGGGCCCCAATGCGGGCGGAAAGTCGTTGGCGCTCAAAACCGTAGGCCTTTTTCAGCTCATGCTGCAGAGCGGATTTTTGGTTCCGGCCCATCCGCGCACGACCATGCGCTGGTTCGCCCGGGTCA
>SYCM01000044.1 GCA_005786915.1 Bacteroidota bacterium
AGGTCGTCGGGCACGACTCCGAGTGTCACCTTAAAGCGCGGGGTGTCGCTGGCGCTGCTCTTGGTTTTGGTGAACGGAATCTCGGGCTGGCGGTCAAGCGCACGAAGCACGGCTTCGACCAGGTCGGCGACCTCGGCGAGTCCGTCGAAGTTGATTTTATCGGCGTCGTCGCTCGGCATGTGGTAGTCGGCGTGCTGGCCGGTGAACAGGTGCATTACGGGCACGTCAGTTAGGTAGAACGAGGTGTGGTCTGAGGGGCCCACGCCGCTGGAATCTATTTTGAGGCGAAAGCGGTCGGCGGCTCCGGCTGCGGCGAGGGCGGGGGGCCAGGCGGGCGAGGTTCCGACGCCGTACAGGGCGAGTTGGCGGGTGGCACCGAGGCGTCCGACCATGTCCATGTTGACCATGGCGGCTGGTTTGACGGGCAGGGCGGCCAGCTTTTTGGCGAGGTCGTTTGAGCCCCACAGGCCCTGCTCTTCGCCCGAAAAGGCGACGAGGATTACGCTGCGCTGGAGTTTGGCGCGCTTGAAGCGGTAGGCGAGTTCGAGCACGGCGGCCACGCCGCTTGCGTTGTCGTCGGCTCCGTTGTGGATGGCGGAATCTTTACCGCGGTAAAGGCTGCCTTCGCCGCCCCAGCCCCAGTGGTCGTAGTGGGCTCCCACGACCAGCGGAGCCAGTTTGGTGTTGCGGCCCGGCACGACGCCAACCAGGTTGGTTCCAGTGACGGGCGATCCGTGGGCCACGCCGTGCACCTTGGGTTGGGCGCTAAAGGTAACGCGGTAGCCGGGGGCCAGTTCGTGCTCGTCCAGCTTGAGCGTGGCCATGCGGCCGCTGAGGTAGGCGGCGGCTTTTTGCTCGCCGCGGGTTCCGACTTTGCGGCCCTCCATGGCGTCGTCGGCGAGCACGTACACGTCGGCGCGGAGCCGTTCAACGGCCCGGGTTGACTGCCCCTGAGCCCAATGAGCCCCGATGAGCAGTGCAAAAAGTAGGATTCGATGCATCATGGTTCGTGCGTTCAGTCCCGTTCCGTGCCCAACCAGCGGAACGACCGCTTCAGTAGCATCGGCGTGTTCAGGGTGGTAAAGACCCCCATAATGACCAGGATGCTGAACAACTCCGTGCCGATCAGGCCCTCGCGGTAGGCGATGTTGGCGATGACCAGCTCCATAATGCCGCGGGCGTTCAGGCCGATGCCCAGAGTCAAGGCTTTGCGGTGGCGCAGTCCGGCGAAGCGGGCTCCGAGGTAGCCTCCGACGATTTTGCTCGCAAACGATACCCCGACGATCGACAGCAGCAAGCCCCAAGCGGTGATCGACGAAAAGCGGAATTCCAGTCCGATGCCCGCAAAGAAAATGGGGGCCAAAAAGCCCATGGCCATGCCGTGGGTGGTTTTCTCAAATTCCGCAAAATGGGCCGCGCCCAGCAGCTCTTTGCTCAGCAGCATGGAGGCAAAGAAGGCACCGATGATGAAGTGCAGGCCCACCGCCTCGGTCAGCGAGGCAAAAATCAAGATGAAGGCAAACATGATGGCAAGCAGGGACTCTTTTCCGCGCATCAGGGTGAGCAGCTTGTCGAGCTGGGCCTCGATGAAGTTTTGGCGGTCCGTCAGTCGGTTGATCAGTCGGTAGGCCAAAATGAGTCCGGCGAGGAGGAGCACGATTTTGCCCAGGGTTAACGCAATCGTTTGCCCCAGGACTTCGATGCTCGAATTGTCGGTACTGTTGATGTCGAGCAGCACTCCCAAGATGGTGAGGGCGAGCACGTCGTCGAAGATGGCGACCGAAATAATGCGCTGCCCAATTTCGGACTTGAGCTGCCCGAGGTCCATCAAAATGCGCACGCTCACCGGCAGGGCGGTGATGGCCACACAGAGTCCGACAAAAATGGACGAAACCAGTTCGAGGTCAAAGGCCTGGGCCACCGCAAAACCCGATCCGATGGGGATGAAAAAAGCCATGAGCGAAGTGACGAGGTTGCGCCCGGTCGACGTTTTGGCGATGTCGCGAATGTTGATTTCGAGCCCGGCAATGATCACGAGCAGGAAGACGCCGAGCTCGCTGATGACCTTGAGCTCTTCGTTGCGCACCATGAGGTTGAGCATGCTCGGTCCGAGGACCACGCCGGCGAGGATTTCGCCGATCATGGCAGGCTGCTTGAAGCGCTCCATCACCTCGCCAAATACCCGGGCCAAAACCAGCAGCAGGAGCAGGTTGGCAAAAAAGGGCAAATGCAGGATGGGAAGGTGCTCCATTCCCCAAATATAGCGGATATCCTAGCGCTTGCGCAGGCGGATGCTCTTGGGCGTTACCTCGACAAATTCGCCGGTTTGGACGTATTCGAGGGCCTCCTCCAGGCGCAGGACCTTTGCGGGCGCGATGCGCATTTTTTCGTCGGAGCCTGAAGCGCGCATGTTGGTGAGCTTCTTGCCTTTGGTCAAGTTGACTTCAAGGTCGTTACCGCGCGTGTGCTCGCCCACAATCTGCGACTTGTAGATCTCTTCGCCGGGTTCGATGAAGAAGATTCCGCGATCCTGAAGGCGGTCAATCGAGTAGGCCAAGGCGGTGCCCTGTTCCATAGAGATCAGTGAACCGTTCATTCGGCGCGGAATCTCCCCCCGCATCGGCTCAAAACCGGTGAAGCGGTGGTTCATAATGGCCTCTCCGGCGGTGGCCGTCAGCAGCGCCGAGCGCATTCCGATGATGCCGCGGCTCGGAATCTTGAACGTGACCACCATGCGGTCACCCTTGGGGGTCATGTTGGTCATTTCGCCCTTGCGCAGGCTGGCCATTTCCACGGCGGTGCCGCTGTTTTCCTCAGGAAGGTCAATGATGAGCTCTTCGACGGGCTCGCACTTGACCCCGTCGATTTCTTTGGTGATGACGGTGGGCTGGCCAATTTGAAGCTCGTAGCCTTCGCGGCGCATCGTCTCGATCAAGATGGAAAGGTGCAGGACGCCGCGGCCGTACACATAAAACGAGTCGGCAGTTGCCCCCGGAACCACGCGCAGGGCCAGGTTCTTCTCGAGCTCCTTCTCCAGGCGGTCTTTGAGGTGGCGGCTCGTCACAAACTTGCCTTCGCGGCCAAAAAACGGCGAGTCGTTGATCATGAAGAGCATGCTGAGCGTCGGCTCGTCGATCGCGATCGTGGGCAGCCCCTCGGGGTTTTCGGCGTCGGCAATGGTGTCGCCAATTTCAAACCCTTCGATTCCGGCTACGGCGCAAAGGTCGCCGGCCTGAACTTCGCTGATCTTGGACTTGCCCAGCCCTTCAAACGTAAAAAGCTCTTTGACTTTGGCTTTCGTAATGCTGCCGTCGCGTTTCACAACCGAAACGTTTCCGCCTTCCTTGAGAATGCCGCGGTGCAGGCGTCCGATGGCCATGCGGCCTTGGTAGCTGCTGTAGTCGAGGCTGGTGATGAGCATCTGCGGGGTGCCGGTGCGGAACTCTGCCGCGGGAACGTGCTCCAAAACGACGTCGAGCAAGTGCTCGATGTTGTCGGTGGGCGTCTTCCAGTCCGGACCCATCCAGTTGTTTTTGGCGGAGCCGTATACACATGGAAAATCGAGCTGCTCTTCGGTCGCGTCGAGTGAAAACATCAAATCAAACACCATCTCGTGCGCCTGTTCAGGGTCGCAGTTGGGCTTGTCGACTTTGTTGACTACGACGATCGGACGGAGCCCCATTTGTAAGGCCTTCTGGAGGACAAAACGGGTTTGGGGCATCGGACCTTCGAACGCGTCGACCAGCAGGAGTACCCCGTCGGCCATATTTAGTACGCGCTCAACCTCGCCGCCAAAGTCGGCGTGCCCCGGAGTGTCAATAATGTTGATCTTGACCCCCTTGTAGGTCACGCTGACGTTCTTCGCGAGGATGGTGATTCCGCGCTCTCGCTCGAGGTCGTTGTTGTCGAGGATTAGCTCTCCGGTCTCCTGATTCGTGCGAAACAGCTGGCAGTGGTGCAATATTTTGTCAACCAGGGTGGTTTTGCCGTGGTCAACGTGGGCGATTATCGCAATATTTCGAATCGGAGTCATAAGAAGTAGGGGGAGGGAAAAGCGCCGCGAAGGTACGCCTTTCCGCAGACCCGGCCTCTTCTACTCCAGATTATCAAATCGGTACAACGGATCCAGATCGAAATCGTGCCCCACTTCGCAGAGCGGATTAATCAAACCGTCGGAAAGCCCGTACACCCAACCGTGCAGGGTGGGCGCCTGGCGTTGCTTCCAGGCCCGCTGGATCACGCTCGTCTTGGCAAGGTTCTGCACTTGTTCGCGCACGTTGAATTCCACCAAGCGGTTCACGCGGTCGGTCGGATCTCTTTCCGTGTCAATTTCGGCAGAATGCAGCCGGTGCACGTCTTTGATGTTCCGCAGCCATTTGTTAATGATGCCAAACGAGTTGTTCGTGAGCGAAGCAGCGACCCCGCCGCATCCGTAGTGTCCGCAGACGATCACGTGCTCGACCTTCAGGTAGTGGACCGCATATTCTAGCACCGAAAGAAGGTTGAGGTCGGTATGCACCACCATGTTGGCGATGTTGCGGTGCACAAAAATCTCGCCTGGTGAAGTGCCCGTGATGGTGTCGGCCGGAACTCGGCTGTCGCTGCAACCAACCCATAAGTACTTGGGTGTTTGAATGCTCGAGAGCCGGTTGAAGTACTCGGGGTCGTCGTGGTGCCGGCCTTCAGACCAGGCCTTGTTGGCGAGCAGAAGTTGGTCGATGTCGCGCATGGCGTTGGGGATAAGTTGGGGTCAAAAGTTAGAAAGGTAGTCTTGATGCGGACTCCGGCGAACGGTAACCTCGATGCCTAGCAGGGCTGAGTGCGTGGCGAAGTCTTGCACCACCTCCAAGATGTCGGGGTCGACAAAGTCCGCCTGGGTGAAGTCGACCAAGAGCTTGCAGCCCTTGGGCAGCTTTTCGAGCGACTCCTTGAGCTTGCCTTTGTTGAGAAAGCTCACGTTGCGGCGCAGCTGCAAGATGTAGTTGGTTCCGATGTGGGTGAGCGACACCGTGCTCTTAAAGTCGTTGAAGGCAATGAACACCGTGGCCACCAGCAGGCCCACCGAGATTCCCTTGAGTAGGTCCGTGAGCAAAATGGCCAACACGGTGACCGCAAACGGAATCCACTGCATGACGCCCTGGCGCACCAGCGGCAGTACCACCATGGTTGGGTGGGTCAGCTTGTAGCCCGTGGTGATGAGCACCGCCGCAAGGGTCGACAGCGGAATTTGGTTAAGGACGGGGGTCAACAGCAGCACACTCAGCGCCAAAATCACCCCGTGGGACACTGCGCTCCAGCGCGACTGGGCGCCTGCCTGGGCATTGACGCTGGTGCGCACCACCACCGAAGTCACGGGCAGGCCGCCGAGCAATCCCGACGCCATGTTGCCCACGCCTTGAGCCATAAGTTCACGATTGGTCGGAGTCACTCGTTTGAGCGGGTCGATACGGTCGGCGGCCTCGATGCTCAGCAAGCTCTCGAGGCTCGCAATCACCGCTAAGGTTAAGGCAATTGACCACACGGCGGGTTGGTTTAAGGCCGACCAATTGGGTGCAAACCAGGAGCTGCCTATGGACGGAAGCTGCACGCGATGCACCGCTGAGACGGACCAGTCTGCCCCCAGAAGGTCGGGAAGCGCCCCAGCCAGTAGGCTTCCGCCGGCGACCGCAATAAGGGCTGACGGAAGCACTTTGCCCAAGGCAGTTCCGGAATAGCCTGTGGCGTCGGCCACCTGAAGCCAGAGCAGCGACGCGATTCCGACCAGGGTGGCTCCAGGGCTGAAGGCGCCCAGAGCGTGCAGCATGCTGCTGAAGGTGTTCTCGGGACCGGGCTGATCAAAGCCCTCGTCGCCAAAGAAGTCGGCGTCGTAGCCCACTAGGTGCGGAATCTGCTTGAGGATTAGAATGAGTCCGATGGCCGCCATCATGCCCTTAATGACTGTATTGGGTACGTAGTGCCCTACTACCCCCAGCCGAAGAAGGCCGAGAACCACCTGCATGGCCCCCGCCAGCACGACGGCAACCAAAAAGAGTTCAAACGCTCCCAGTTCGAGTATGGCGCTAAAGACCACCGTCGTCAAACCTGCTGCTGGGCCTGAAACGCTCAAGGGCGACTTACTCAAAAGACCTACTACGACTCCGCCTACGACTCCAGCCACTAGGCCACTGAGCAACGGAGCGCCCGAGCCGAGCGCAATGCCGAGGCACAAGGGCAGGGCCACAAGGAAAACTACAAGGGCGGCTGGCAAATCGGCCCGAGGATTAAAATAGAACAACTTCATATTAAAACGATAGATAGCGAATATAAGGGAGTTCAATGCACAAGTCTCGAAGGTTCTTGGAACATTTTTGGGCAATCCGAGTTCTTTACTTGGGTAAAAAAAATCCAATCCGAGTAAGTTGGATTACCTTTGGCGCCCTTTTTAACTCTACTCCATGCGCACTAAGTACCAAGACCTTATCGAACAGACGTTCGAGTGGCCGCAGCAAGAATTCTCGACGCACGACTCCGAACTGTACTGGCACGACATCCCCGTAATGGAGATCATCAAGCAGTACGGTACGCCCTTGAAGGTCACCTATGTGCCCAAAATCTCGGAGCACATTCAGCGGGCCAAGCGCATGTTCAACGTGGCGATGGCCAAAGTGGATTACCAGTCTGACTACCATTTTTGCTACTGCACTAAGTCGTCGCACTTTCAGTTTGTGCTCGAAGAAGCCCTTAAAAACGACATTCACCTCGAGACGTCGTCGGCCTTCGACATCAACCTGATTGAAACACTGGAAGAAGAAGGACGCATCACCAAAGACCAGTTCGTCGTCTGCAACGGCTACAAGCGCGCCCAGTACACCGAGAACATTGCCCGCCTCATCAATACCGGTTGGACGAACGTGATACCCGTGCTCGACAACCGCGAAGAGCTCGAGTTGCTCATGGAGCAGGTGAATTCGGACAACGCACATCCCGTCAAAGTGGGCATACGTATCGCTGCCGAAGAAGAGCCAAAGTTTGAATTCTACACGTCGCGCTTGGGCATCGGTTACAAAGAAGTGGTTCCGATGTACAAAAACTACATTCAGAACATTCCTAATGTTGAGTTGAAAATGCTCCATTTCTTCATCAACACGGGCATAAACGACACCGCGTACTACTGGAACGAGCTGAACAAAGCCGTGCGGGTCTACATTCAGTTGAAAAAAATCTGCCCTTCGCTCGATTCCCTTAACATCGGCGGCGGATTTCCCATCAAGAACAGCCTCTCGTTCAACTACGACTACGAGTACATGGCTGAGGAAATCATCGCCCAAATCAAGCAGACGTGCAACGCCGAAGGCATCGAAGAGCCCCACATCTTCACCGAGTTTGGAAGCTACACGGTGGGCGAGTCGGGCGCGACCTTTTACAGCATCATGGGCGAGAAGAAGCAAAACGACCGCGAAAAGTGGTACATGATCGACTCGAGCTTCATGACGACGCTTCCCGACGCCTGGGCCATCAACAAGCGCTTCATCATGCTGGCGATCAACAACTGGGACCTCGACTACGAGCGCGTGCTCTTGGGCGGACTCACTTGCGACAGCGACGACTACTACAATTCGGAACAGCACTCCAATGCCATCTTCTTGCCCAAACTCAAGGGCGAAACTCCCCAGTACATCGGGTTCTTCAACACGGGAGCCTACCAGGAGTCGATTGCGGGCTACGGCGGAATCCAGCACTGTCTGATTCCCTCGCCTAAACATGTGGTTATCAGCCGCGACGCCAACGGAGACTGGAATACTCGTCTGTTCGCCAAAGAGCAGAGCTACAAGTCCATGCTCAAAATTCTCGGCTACTAAGCCTTTGGTAAGCCTTTGGGGCTCCGTACGTTTGTTCAGCAATCCTTTTATTCCCTTCTGCCATGCCTCGCGGACCTATTTCTCAATTCATCGAAAACCACTACAAGCATTTTAATGCGGCCGCCTTGGTCGACGCTGCCAAAGGCTACGAAGCGCACCTCACCGCGGGAGGAAAAATGATGATCACCCTGGCCGGAGCCATGTCGACGGCCGAACTGGGCCGCTCCTTGGCCGAAATGATTCGCCAGGGCAAAGTCGACATCATCAGCTGCACCGGCGCCAACCTCGAAGAAGACCTCATGAACCTCGTGGCCCACAGTCACTACGAGCGCGTGCCCCACTACCGCGACCTCACGCCGGCCGAAGAGCGCGACCTGCTCGACCGCGGACTCAACCGAGTGACCGACACCTGCATCCCCGAGGAAGAAGCCTTCCGCAAGCTGCAGCACCACATCCACAAAGTGTGGTCCGCGGCCGAAGCCAAGGGCGAGCGCTATTTTCCGCACGAGTACATGTACCAAATGATTCGCCTCCCGGAGTTTGCCGCCGAGTACGACACGGCCGTCGACCCCGCGAACTCGTGGATGCTGGCCGCCGCCGAGCGCAACCTGCCCATTATCGTTCCGGGATGGGAAGACAGCACCATGGGCAACATTTTCGCGAGCTACGTCATTAAAAACGAACTCAAGGCGAGCACCATGAAGTCAGGCATCGAGTACATGGCGTGGTTGGCGGACTGGTACGTGGCCAACTGCCGCAACCCCAAAAACCCGACCGCCCCGTCGGTGGGCTTCTTCCAGATCGGGGGCGGCATCGCGGGCGACTTCC
>SYCM01000045.1 GCA_005786915.1 Bacteroidota bacterium
AACCGCTGAGGTGCAGGGTTCCGCCAGGGTTCAGGGCCTGGGCATAGCGGCCCATGTCGGCCAGCAGCACGTTGCGATGGATGTTGGCGTAGATGACGTCAAAGCGCTCGTCCGCGCCAAGTTGGTTCGCGTCGCCGGTGCGCACTTCGAAGCGGTCCTTCAGTCCGTGGCCGTCCACGAGTTCGCGGGCGTTGTCGGCGGCGTAGGCTTCGATTTCGATGCCCACGCCCTGGGACGCACCGTGCATCAGGGCCACGATGCCGAGCACGGCGGTCCCGCAGCCCATGTCGAGCACTCGGGCGCCGTCGAGCGACGCGCCAAGCACCTGTTCGAGCATCAAGTAGGTGGTCGGATGGTGGCCGGTCCCGAACGCCATTTTGGGCACCATTTGCACGGCGTATCGGTAGGCTTCAGGCTTCGCGTCGGTGTGGAAGGGAGCGTAGATAAGCAGCTCGTTTCCAATCGACAGCGAATCAAACGAGGATTCCCAAACTTCGTTCCAATTCTGGTGGGCAATGCGGCGCTCGGTCCAGCTGATTTGGGCGCGCGTCTGGGCCATGGGGAAGTCGGCCTGACCGTCCCACTGGTCCGCCGGAAGGTAGGCCAATAGGTCGTTGCCGTCTTGCTCCACGGCTTCGACCGGCATGGCTTCGAGGTCGACGTACAGCAGTTCGAGGGCCGCGGGGTCGCTCGCGGTGATCCGGAGTTCGACGTAGTCCATCAGGCCTTTTGCAGCAGGTCGGCCAAGGCGATGAAGTCGGCGGCCGAGAGGGAGGCTCCGCCGATGAGGCCTCCGTTGACGTCGGGCTGCGCGAAGAGTTCGGCGGCGTTGCTGGGTTTGCACGACCCGCCGTAGAGGATGGGAAGGTGGTCGGCCAAGTCGCCGTAGGCCTGGCGCAGCACCCCGCGAAGGTGGGCGTGCATTTCTTGGGCTTGGGCGGCGGTGGCGGTTTCGCCGGTTCCGATGGCCCAAACGGGTTCGTAGGCGACGACGACGTTTTCGGCGAGGTCCCCGTCGACGCCCTCCAAGGCGGCGCGGAGCTGGGCTTCCACGACGGCCAAGTGGTTGCCCGCCTGGCGCACGCGGAGGTCTTCGCCCACGCAGACGATGGGGCGAAGTTCGTGGGCCAAGGCCGCACGGGTTTTGGCGTTGACGTCGCGGTCGGTCTCGCCAAAGTACTGGCGGCGCTCGCTGTGGCCCACGATGACGGCGTCAGCGCCGGCGTCGGCCAGTTGGGCCATGCTGACTTCGCCCGTGAAGGCTCCAGAGTCCTGGGCATGGCCGTTTTGGGCGGCTACGGCCATTTCGGGGTAGTCAATGAGCAAGTCGATCGCTTGGGTAAGCTGTATTGCCGGCGGTGCGACCACCACGACCACGTCGCCGAGGCGTTCGGGGCTCAATTCGGTTTTCAGGGCTTCGATGAGGGTGTAGCCTTCTTCGAAGGTGGTGTTCATTTTCCAGTTGCCGGCGAGGATTTTCATAGTTTGCTCTTTAGTGGGGCAAAGGTACGGCATTGGCCAAGCTCGAGTGGGGGCGCGGAATGCGGCCGAGGGCCGCATTCAGCTCCGCACGATAAACGACTAAATACGGGTAGTACCGACTAGGCGGCCTTGACGCGCGGGTCCACCACGCCGTAGAGCCAATCGACCAGGGTTTGAAGGGCGACAAACAGCACCGAAAGGGTCAAAATGGCCCCCATTACGACCGGAAAATCGCGGCCTTCCAGCGCGTCGACCATGAGTTTGCCGGCTCCGCGCCAGCCAAAAACGGTTTCGACAAAAACGGCTCCGGCGAGCAGGCTGGCCAGCCAGCCCGAAACGGTGGTAATGAGCGGATTGAGGGCGTTGCGAAGCACGTGGCGGCGCAGCACCTGCGAGGTGCTCAGGCCTTTGGCGTAGGCGGTCCGCACGTAGTCCAAACTCAAAATCTCAAGGGCCGAGGAGCGCATCATTTGGGCAATCACGCCCACGGGGCGCACCGCCAAGGTCAGCGCCGGAAGGATGAGGTGCGACCATTCCCAGCGCACCGCGCGGCCGAAGTCGTCGAGCTCACGAAGGCTGCCGGTCAGGGGCAGGCCCGTCCAGTCGTGCAGCAGGTAGGCAAAAATCCAGGCGATGAGGATGGCCGAAAAGAACGAGGGCGTCGCCATGCCCACGGTACTCAGTACGGTGATGGCGCGGTCCGCTCGAGAACCCGCGCGAAGGGCCGAAAAAAGCCCCAGCGGCACGCCGACGAGCACGGCGGCCCCGAGGGAAACCACCGCCAGCAAGGCCGTGTTGGGTAGGGTTTGGGCGATGAGTTCGGCGACGGGAACTCCGCGCTGCTGGTAGGACGTCTGAAGGTCGGGGGCGTACAGGCCCCACACGCCGTCCACCGGGCGAATCGGCGAAAGGCCCCCGAGGTAGCGCAGGTACTGCTGTCCGAGCGGTTGGTCCAATCCGTAGGCGGAGCGCACGGCGGCCAAGGCTTCAGGATCTTCGACCTGGCCCAGCATCATTCGGGCTGGGTCTCCGCCAACCGCGTGAAACAAGAAAAATACGAGGGTCGCCACGCCCCAAACGACGAGCAGGGACCTGCCGAGCCGCCTCATTCGGCCGCGGGGAAGTCGTTGAAGTGGTAGTGGGCCTGCACTACGCCTTGGCGCAGGTGCGTTACTCCGGGATTGGAGCGCACGATGGTTTTGAGGGCCGTTCCGTCGCCGTTGGACCAGGGAAAGGTCGTTCCGGTGCGCGCCGCCAGGGCGGCGACCGCCTCAGGGCCGCTCGAGGTCAGCCCGACCACGGGGATTCCCGCGTCGTGGAGCTTTTGGAATTCCGCGCACAGGCGCTCGAGTTGGGCCATGTCGGCACGGTCAAAATCATACGCCACGAGCCAGTAGCTCTCGGGGTACGCCAGCCAGATGTCGGTCTGGTCCACTCCGCCCGGAGCGATGCTGAAGTCGTGGACGGGCGGCTCATAGCCTTCGGCGACCTTGACCGTGCGCGTGGCCTCGGCGTCCATGACCCACTCAGGCTTCTCCCACCACTTTTGGTCAACGTAGTCGGTTCCGCTCACCTCCATGACCTCGTCGCCCTTGCGCAGGGTGTAGACCACGTCGTACTGGGGCGGAGTTAGGCCGAGCTCCTCAGCCGGCGCCATGGCCTTGGCGATGTCGGTGCCGGGCTTGTAGGCGCGGAAGTCCCAAACCGGCAGGTGGTTGTAGACCCAATTAGTGAAAAACGCCATGGCGAAGACCGCAAGGCCCATCACCCCACGGGCCCAAAAGCGGCTCATGACGGGCTTGACGTGGCGCAGTCCGAGGGCGAAGTAGAGCGCGATTAGCACGCTGAGCACCACGTCTTTGGTGAAGCTTTCCCAGGGCGTGAGCGGAATGGCGTCCCCAAAGCACCCGCAGTCGGTCACCTTGTTGAAGTAGGCGCTGTAAAACGTCAAAAACGTGAAAAAAGCCATGAGCCCGGCCATGCTCCAAAAGGTGAAGGCCCGTAGGTATCCGAGGAGCATGAGGAGTCCGAGCACCACCTCAAACGTCACGAGAAAAACAGCCAAAGGCAGGACCAAGGGCTGCAAGAACGGTAAATTGAAGACGTCGGCCCCAAAGTACTCGTCGAGTTTGTAGCTGAAGCCGATGGGGTCGTTCATCTTAATGACCCCCGAAAAAATAAAAAGTCCGCCGAGGATGAGGCGAATCAGCGATTGGGCAAGGTTACGCACGTTCATGCGCCCAAGGTACAAAGGCGAACTATTCGCTGCGACGCTCGAGCTCCTTTTTGAGCAGCTGCATTTTTGCCGAAATCAGCATGTAGGTCGTGGCCATCGTGGTCAAAAAGGCGATGCTCAGGGCAATGAGTTCCATAGGTCGATTGGGTTTACCAAATTAACCGAGCAAGTCCCCAATGGTTCAGGCTTCGTGAATCAAAATCAGGGCAAACACCGCGTAGTTGACCATGTCCATGTAGTTGGCGTCTACGCCCTCCGACACGAGGGTGGCCCCGGAATGGTCTTCGATCTGCTTCACGCGCAGCACCTTTTGGAGGATCAGGTCGGTGAGCGAGTTGATGCGCATGTCGCGCCAGGCCTCCCCGTAGTCGTGGTTCTTGGCCTCCATGAGCTTGTAAATTTTGGTGGCTTGGGCGTCAAAGGCGGCCAATGCCTCCTCGGGGCTGAGGTCGGGCTCGCTGGCTATTCCGCGCTCGAGCTGAATCAGGGCCATGATGGCGTAGTTCACGATTCCGATAAATTCGCCCTCTTGGCTGTCGGCCACTTTTTGGACGCCGGCATCCTGAATCGTGCGGAGGCGGTTGGCTTTAATGAACAGCTGGTCGGTCAGCGACGGCAGTCGAAGGATGCGCCACGCGGCGCCATAGTCGTGGAGCTTCTTGCCGTAAAGCTCGCGGCAGCGCGCGATTTCGGCAGCGTATTGAGATGCAGTGTGGGCCATACTTTTACAGGGTGAAAAGTACGGCCTTTCGCCCGTTTACGCTGAACCTTCGCGGCAGGCTTTTTAGCGCGGACCGCCCGCAGGTCATGGGCATCCTCAACGCGACGCCCGATTCCTACTACGCTCCGAGCCGAGCGCAGGGACTTGACCGGCTGGAGGCCCAGGCGGAACAGCTGCTCTCCGACGGTGCCGACTGGCTCGACCTGGGCGGGTGCTCCACGCGTCCCGGTGCGGAATGGCCGTCGCTCGACGACGAATGGAGTCGCCTCGACGGCGCTTTTGAGCGCCTGCGCCTACACTTTGGTCCCGACGTGCCGCTTTCGGTCGACACGTTCCGCAGCGAGGTGGCACGCCGGGCCCTTGACCAAGGCGCCGACCTGGTCAACGACATTTCGGGCGGAATCCTCGACCCCGCCATCTGGTCGGTGGCTGCCGAAGCGCGGGCGCCCTACGTCCTCACCCACTACCCTGCCACTAGCCGCGAGCTTTTGGGGGCCGACCATGCGACTTCGGTGACGGTCCGCGAATTGAGCGCACGCCTCATCGCCGCTCGCGAAGCGGGCCTCAACGACGTCCTTCTCGACCCCGGAATCGGATTTGGCAAAACCCCTGAAGGCAACCTGCGCCTGGTGCGCGACCTCGCGCTGCTCCGGGAGTTCCCCCACCCCATCCTGGTCGGCGTGTCGCGCAAATCCCTGATCACGCGGAGCCTAGGCATCACCGCGGACCAGGCGCTGCCCGCTACCTCGGCCCTTCATGCTTGGGCCCTCGAGCGCGGCGCCCAAATTTTACGGGTTCACGATCCGCGCGAAGCCCGCGA